>DATGYF010000001.1:0-3186 GCA_035298145.1 Terriglobales bacterium
CCGCCTTCGAACAGCACCAGAATGATGGCCAGGGTTCCCAGCAGATTCGTGGTCTGGGCCAGCGTGCCGCGTTGCACCAGGCCCAGCACCGGCCCGAGCAGAACGCCCAGCATCATCAGCACCAGCACGTCCGGGATTCGCGTCAGTCCAAAGACGCGGTTGGCCAGAAAGGCCACCACCAGCAGACCGCCGACCAATCCCAGAACTAACGCTGCGGACATTCCTGCTCCATCGTCCTACGGGACCATTTGCTTCAAGGGTGTGATCGGGAATGTTGCCCAGACCGAACCTGACCGGGACATCTTATCGCGTGCTACTCTCGTCCTCCGGGCTAAAAATCGCAAAGGAGAACCTTGGATTGGCGACCGCTGAACAACTCGTGCCCGTGGGCTTCAGCCTGGCTGCGGCGTTATGCTGGGGCACCAGCGACTTCGGCGGCGGCTACGCTTCCCGGCGCTCCGATTCCTTTCTGGTGACCGCACTCTCGCACGCCGGCGGCTTCGTCCTGATGCTCACGCTGGCGCTGATCATGCGCCCCGATCTGCCTTCACGTTCGAGCCAGCTCTGGGCCGCCGCGGCTGGAGCGTTGGGTGGGGTAGCCCTGCTCCTGTTTTATCGCGCGCTCTCGCAGGGCATGGGACTGGCCGCCCCCGTGGCCGCCGTTCTCGGGGCTGCCATCCCGGCCGCGTTCACTATGATCACGCACGGACCACCGGGTAAGCTTGGCCTCGCCGGCTTCCTGCTGGCTGGGCTGGGCATCTGGCTGATCTCGCGTCCCGACGGCTCCGGTAATTCTCGCGGAGTTTTCATCGCAGCCTTGGCCGGAATCGGTTTTGCCGGATTCTTCATCTGCATCAGCCGCACCGGCGACAGTTCTCCGGTCTGGTCGGCTGTGTTTTCCCGCGTGGCTTCCTTGCTGCTGGTGGGGACCATCGCGCTGTCCCGCCCGCGCAAAGGGCTGCTGCTCCGCGCGGATGCAACCATCGCGATCTTCGCTGGATGTCTGGACGTCACCGGCACCGCACTCTTCATTCGGGCCAATCAGACGGGGAGGCTGGATTCGGTGGTGGTTCTGTCCTCGCTTTATCCAGCCCTGACCGTCCTGCTGGCCCGCTTCTTTCTCAAAGAACAGTTCACCGGCTGGAAAACGGCCGGCATCCTCGCCGCCGTGGCGGCGGTGCCGCTGATCGCGCTGCAGTAAAAAGCAACTGAACTCACGTGGGGACAGCCGCCCTCGGCTGTCCCCACGTGGGCTGTTATAATCAACAATTGCGCTCATGCCTACGAAGCGTCTGATTCGCTCCACCACAGTCCTTTCGGTCCGCCGCAACGGCACCGTCGTCATGGCCGGTGACGGCCAGGTCACGCTCGGCGAAGGCGTCATCAAGCACTCCGCCAAGAAGATCCGCCGGCTTTACCAGGACAAAATCCTGGCTGGATTTGCCGGCTCCACCGCCGACGCCTTCACCCTGTTCAGCCGCTTTGAATCGAAGCTGGAGCAGTATCACGGCAACCTGGGACGAGGCGCGGTCGAACTGGCCAAAGACTGGCGCACCGACAAGTTTTTGCGCCATCTGGAAGCCCTGCTGTTGGTCTCGGACAAAGATCAGACGTTCCTGCTGAGCGGCCAAGGCGATGTGATTGAGCCCGACGGCGGCATTGCCGCCATCGGCAGCGGCGGCCCCTACGCCCAGGCAGCCGCCCAGGCCCTGGCCGACCACACCCAGCTGACGGCCCGCCAGATTGCCGAAGAAGCAATGAAGATTGCAGGCAAAATGTGCATCTATACTAATGACAAGGTGACGATTGAAGAACTCTAAGCGCGGACGTCGGACGTCAGACCTCGGACGTCAGCAATTCGTTGCCGAGGTCTGACGCCCGAGGTCCGAAGTCCGATTTATGGCTATCTACCTACCCGCTGCCGCTGAAGAAGAACAGATCGCGCTCGACGAACTCACTCCGCGTGAAATTGTCGCCGAACTGGACAAGCACGTTGTGGGTCAAAAGGACGCCAAGCGCGCCGTCGCCATTGCTCTGCGCAATCGCATGCGCCGCCAGAAACTCACCCCTGACCTGGCGGAAGAAGTCATTCCTAAAAACATCATCATGATCGGCCCTACTGGTGTGGGAAAGACGGAAATCGCGCGCCGACTGGCCAAGCTCGCCAACTCGCCATTTCTGAAAGTGGAGGCTTCGAAGTTTACCGAGGTCGGCTACGTTGGGCGCGACGTTGAGTCCATGATCCGCGACCTGGTCGAGATCGCCATCGAGATGGTGCGCGAAGAAAAGCTGGAAGACGTCTCCGACAAGGCCGAGCTCAATGCCGAAGAACGCCTGCTGGACATTCTGCTTCCTCCTCCCGCTCCCCGCCCCGCCGAGGGATCCACAGGCGGCATGGTGCTCGAAGGGACATCGGCTTCTTCCAGCCATGAGTCGCAAAGCCGCACCCGCGAGAAACTTCGCCAGCAATTGCGCGAAGGCAAGCTCGACGACCGCACCGTCGAGATCGATGTGCGCGAGCGCAATTTCCCGTCCTTCGAAATCATCTCCAACCAGGGTGTTGAAGAGATGGACGTCAACATCAAGGATATGCTGCCCAACATCTTTGGGCAGCGCACCAAGAAGCGGAAGATGAAGGTCAACGAGGCCTTCGAGTACCTGATCCAGGAAGAAGAGCAGCGCCTGATCGACATGGACCAGGTCACCCGCATGGCCATTGATCGCGTGGAGGATGCCGGCATCATTTTCCTCGACGAAATCGACAAGATCGCCGGTCGCGAAAGCGGCCACGGCCCTGATGTCTCCCGCGAAGGCGTGCAGCGCGACATCCTGCCCATCGTCGAAGGCACCACGGTCAACACCCGCTACGGCATGGTGCGCACCGACCACATCCTGTTCATCGCCGCCGGCGCTTTCCACGTCTCCAAACCCAGCGATCTGATTCCCGAATTGCAGGGCCGCTTCCCCATCCGGGTGGAGCTGCAATCACTGACCATGGAAGATTTCATCCGCATCTTGACCGAACCCAAATCTTCACTGGTGAAACAGTACGTGGCCTTGATGGAAACCGAAGGCGTAAAGCTGGAATTCACCCGCGAGGCCCAGGAAGAAATCGCGCGCTACGCCTTCCGCGTGAACGAAGGCACGGAAGACATCGGCGCCCGCCGCCTGCACACCATCATGGAG
>DATGYF010000002.1:0-2571 GCA_035298145.1 Terriglobales bacterium
GACCACATCGTCCAGGCGCTGGCCCCGCTTTACCGCGGGCGGGCATTCACCTTTCTGGTCGAGAACCGGGACGCTTCCGGAGAGCAGGTAGAGCAGAACATTGAGAACTTTTGCCTGACCTGCGAACGTCTGAAACCGTCCTTGCTGGAATTGTGGAACGGAAAAAAGTGAGGTCACCATGCGCGAAATAATTATTCATGAATTGACTCAGGCCACCCAGGAGCTGGTCCGCGAATTCGCCCGCTTCCTGCCTCGCCTGATGGTGATGCTGATCGTCGTGCTCATCGGCTGGGTGATCGCATACCTGGTGAAGGCGGTCCTGCGCAGCTTTTTGCGTCTCATCAAGTTCGACAAGCTCTCCGAGGGCGCCGGGGCCACCCAGTTACTCAACAAGGCCGCGTTGCCGTCTTCCACCGAACTGGTCAGTCGATTCGCTTTCTGGACCGCCTGGCTCGGATTCATTCTCGTGGGTGTAAGCGCCCTGGGCATCCTGGGCATGCAGGAATACGTCACCCGCTTCTTCGTTTTCCTCCCCCGCTTGCTGGTCTCCCTGATTTTCCTTTTCATTGGATTGCTGGCCGCCAGCTTTTTCTCCCGCGCGGCCCTGCTCTGGGCGGTCAATACAGATATGCCTTCGCCCCGCCTGCTGAGCTCTGCAGCCCGGGTGCTGATCACGGTTTTCACCGCGTCCGCAGTCTTTGAAGAACTCGGCCTGGCCGACTCCACCATGCTCTTTGCCTTCGCCATCGTGCTGGGAGCGGTGATGCTGGGCCTCGCCATCGCTTTTGGCCTCGGTGGCCAGGAGCTGGCCAAAAGATTTTTGGAGGCCCGCTTCTCCCCGGAAGAAAAGGAAGGAAAGGAGCGGGAGGACGAGCTTTCCCCGCTGTAGGAGGAGAAGTTGTCGAGCTGAGCACGTTGATTGGGGAAAGCTCAGCCGCACCCGGTTTTGGGAAGGGCACGGCCTCGGTCGTGCCACCAGTATCGAAAATCTGTCGCGCTTTAGCGCTGAGGTTCGCCGCCTGCCTGAGTTTTACACCACTCCTCAAGCCACTCAGGTACACGACAACTCCAGCACAGGCAACTCGTCATGCCCACCAATTCATCTCCGGAGAAATCGTTCCTTGCGTACCTCCAGACTCAGCTTCCTTCTGCCCTCCCGCAATTTCTGCTGCAGCAGCGCTGGTTTGGGGGGAAAGCCCGCCAGATTAAATCCGTCGAAATTCCGGACATCGTACCGCTCACCACCGTAAATGCTTATCTCATTTTTGCCCGGGTCAACTACGCCGAAGGTCCCGCGGAAACCTACGCCATCCCCATGGTCCGCATCTCCAGTGAAGGCCAGGCCTCTTCGCTGAGGATCCATCCGGATAGATCCTTCGCAGAAATCATCCTCAAGGACGCCCTCACCGACCAGCAATTTCTCGCTCATTTACTCGACGCCGTTGCCAACCGTGCGTCTTGGCCCGGAATCAAAGGCCAGGTTCGCGCCGTTCCCACCTCCGCGCTGGAATCCCTCTGGCGGCCTGTTCATGGGCCGATTACTCCATCGCTGATGAACGCGGAGCAAAGCAACAGCTCAGTGGTCTATGACAAACTACTGGTGCTGAAAATGTTCCGCCGTGTCGAAGCAGGACTGAATCCCGATCTGGAGATCGGTGTCTTTCTGATGGAGAAATCATCGTTTCGAAATGTGCCCCCGCTCGCCGGCTACATCGAATACCTGGATGAACACGGAGCCACAAGTTCGCTTGGCATGCTTCAGGGTTACGTCGCGAATCAGGGCGATGCCTGGCAGTTCACTTTGCGGGCTCTGGCGGAATATTACGAAGCAGTTTCGCAGTCTAACGCTGCTGGCGCCGGCGAAATCCCTCGCGCGTCGCTCGTTGCTCTGTCCGGTCAGCCGGTCCCGGATGAAGCCAGGCGGCGAATCGGTGCCTATCTCGAATCGGCTGCGCTCCTCGGCCGCAGGACCGCCGAGCTTCACCTGGCCCTGGCGTCCAGGGCAGACGACCCGGATTTCGCGCCCCAGCCATCTTCCGAAGGCGATCATCAGGCGTTCGCAGAATCGGCGGCACAACTCCTGACCGCCAATTTCGACCTGCTTCGTCGCCTCCAGGTTGGAATGCCTGACCAAACCCGGCAGGAAGCGGAAGAAATTCTCCGACTTGAAGAAATTGCCCGCCGCCGCCTCCAGGTGCTCGCTCATCTCAAAGGCTCTGCCATGGCTACCCGCATTCATGGCGACTATCATCTCGGCCAGGTTCTCTTCACCGGCAGCGACTTTGTCATCATCGATTTCGAAGGCGAGCCCGCGCGCCCGCTGGCAGAGCGTCGCAGGAAGCGTTCGCCCCTCCAGGATGTTGCCGGCATGCTGCGCTCGTTCCATTACGCCGCATATGCGCCGCTGTTGCAGGAGGGAAATGCCGAAGGATCATCGCACGAGAGACCGAGACGCTGGGCCCAGTACTGGCAAAAATGGGTGTCAGCGACTTTTCTGAGAACCTACCTGGAAGTTTCAGGGGACGCAATCTTCATTCCCAAGGGGAGGGAAGAGCTGGCCCTGTTGCTGGA
>DATGYF010000003.1:0-4765 GCA_035298145.1 Terriglobales bacterium
TACGGCAATCCCGGTAGCGCCGTCTGGATGTTTTACGTGGCGATCCTTCTCCATGGCATCTGCTATGACTTCTTCTTCATGACGGGACAGCTTTACACCGACCAGGAAGCTCCCGCAAACCTCAGAAGCGCAGCCCAAGGATTGATTACGTTTCTCACTTATGGAGTGGGAATGCTGATCGGCTCTCTGATTTCAGGCCGGGCGGTGGACTATTTCAGTCAGACCGTCGGTACCGAGGTGACCCGCGACTGGCGTGCCTTCTGGACAAGTTCCGCGCTGAGCGCTTTTGTCATTCTGCTGCTCATCGCGATCTTCTTCCGCAGCCGCGCCAAAATCCAGGCAGCCAGCGCCGCCTCAGAGGCCCCCGCAACCTGAGAAACTGAGAACCGGGAACTCAAATCTGAAGAACTGGTTCTCTACAGCCAGCTTAGAATAAGCCAGCCAGCGTTACTTGCCGGCAACCGGCATCATCAGGCAGCTAGCTACCAGGACTTCTTTGACACAGCGAACGACAGGCCTACTCCCATGCCGTGCCGGGCAGCGCCGGCCCGACGGCAGCCCGGGCGCTGCTTATGTCATGCCATCTTCCGGCTAGAACGCCGCCCCCGCGGGCTCCAGCATGCTCTCCGGCTCCGCTTCCTCTTCTGAAGTTCGGGTGTGCGTCTTTGCCACCAGCATGTAGATCGACGGCACGATGAAGAGTGTAAAGAGCGTTCCAATGATCATCCCGCTGACCAGCATGATGCCGATGCTGTTGCGCGCTCCGGCTCCCGGTCCCTTGGCCAGTACCAGCGGGAAGTGCCCGATGACCGTTGCCGCCGTCGTCATCAGAATGGGCCGCAGCCGGGTTTCAGCTGCTTCGATGATCGCAGCCAGCTTGTCCTTCCCCGTCTCTTGCAAATGGTTGGCGAACTCCACGATCAGAATGCCATTCTTTGACACCAAACCGACCAGCGTGATCAACCCGACCTGACTGTATATGTTGAGCGTCGT
This sequence comes from Terriglobales bacterium, assembly GCA_035298145.1. GTDB lineage: Bacteria > Acidobacteriota > Terriglobia > Terriglobales > Acidobacteriaceae > JAIQFF01. Next base: position 994 of record DATGYF010000003.1, read on the forward strand.
CAGTCCGAGGAAGGAGAACAGCAGCGCTCCCGAGATGGCCAGCGGGACCGATCCCGCGAGAATGATAAAGGGATCGCGGAAGCTTTCGAATTGTGCCGCCAGAACCAGGTAGATCAGGATTCCAGACAACAGAAAGGTGCCCAGGAATTTGCTGCCTTCGGTCCTGAGCTGGCGCGACTCCCCGGCGTAGTCAACCGTGAAGCCCTGCGGCAGGATCTCCTTGGCCTTGGCTTCGAGCACTTTAAGCGCCTGGTCCAGCGGCACTCCTGGCGGTACCACTCCCTGGATGCGCACCGCGTTTAGCTGCTGAAACTTCTTCAGCTCCCGCGGCTCGGTTGTGGTCTTCAGGGTCGCGAAGGTGGAAAGCGGCACCAGCTTGTCCTGCGATCCCGTGACGTAAATCTGCGACAGTTGCTCGGGCGTCAAGCGCTCGGCGCGCTCGATCTGGGGAATAACTTTGTAGCTTCGGCCCTGAATGCTGAACCGGTTGACATAATTTCCACCCAGCATGGTGGACAGGTCCTGCCCCGCCTGGCTCAGGTCCACTCCCTGCGACCGAAGCTTGTCCCGGTCGAAAACGACCTCGGTCTGCGGCTGGTCATATTTCAAATCGGAGTCGGCGTAGATGAACTTTCCGCTGGCAAAGGCCGCCCCCACCAGCTGTTTGGCGATGGCAACCAGTTGCTGCGGTTCACCCGGCGACGCAATCACAAAGTCAACCGGAAACGTTCCTCCCCCTGGCAGCGCCGGCGGGGTCGTGGGGATGACTCGAATGCCCGCGATCTTCGACAGTGGTCCGGTGGATTCGAGCAACAGCTGCTGCGCGGTCTTTTTGCGCTCGCTCCACGGCTTGGTCACCATGCCGCCGAAACCGCCGGTCGGAGACGTGATCTGAAAAATACTCTGATTCTCCGGGAAGGCATGATAGACGTCATAAACCTGGTTGGTGAACAACCGGGTCTGATCGATAGTTGAATTGGGCGCCGCCTGGATCACACCGAAGACCACGCCCTGGTCCTCGGACGGCGCCAGTTCCCGCTGCGAGAACATGTAGAACGGAATCATCAGTACCGCAACGATCGCCCACAGAGTGAGCACCACCGGGCGGTAGCGGAGCGTGCCGGTAAGAGTGCGTTCATAAGCGCCGCGTACACGTTCGAAGCGGCGATTGATCCACCCCGCGAACCCTCGCTCGGTGTCGCCGGCGCGCAACAGCTTCGATCCCATCATGGGAGAAAGGGTCAATGCAACGATTCCGGAGACGATCACAGCCCCCGCTAGCGTGAATGCAAACTCGCGGAACAGCGCGCCGGTCAGTCCGCCCTGAATACCGATGGGGGCATACACCGCGGCTAGAGTGATGGTCATCGAAATGATCGGGCCCACCAACTCACGGGCGGCATCCAGCGCAGCCCGCTGCGGAGACTTGCCCATTTGCAGATGGCGCTCGACGTTCTCTACCATGACTATGGCGTCATCCACCACTAATCCGACCGAGAGCACAATGGCCAGCAGGGTCAGCAGGTTGATGGTGAAACCGAATGCCAGCATCAGGAAGACGGCGCCAATGAGCGAAATCGGAATGGCCACGACCGGGATGAGCACCGATCGCATGGAGCCGAGAAACAGGAATATGACCACGATCACGATGAGCAGCGTCTCCGTCAGGGTCCGCAACACTTCGTTGATGGCGTCCTGGATGTACGCCGTTGAGTCGTAGGGTATGCCGACTTTCATCCCGGTCGGCAACTGCGCTTGAATGCCGGGAATCGCCTCGCGAACTCTCTTGATCACTTCCAGCGAATTGGCCGTGGGAAGCACCCACACGCCCATGAAGGTCGCGGTTTCACCGTTGAAGCGGACTTCGGAGTCATAATTCTGGGCGCCGAGCACAACGTCCGCGATCTCGCCCAGACGTACCACCACGCCGTTGTCGTTTTTCACCACCAACTGGCGGAATTCATTCGCAGTACTCAGGTCAGTGTTGGCGACCAGGTTGACCGATACCATCGAACCTTTTGTGCTTCCCAGCGCCGACAGGTAATTGTTTTTTGCCAGAGCATCGTGCACCGCTGAGGGAGCAATTCCCAGCGCCGCCATCTTGTCCGGCTTCAGCCAGATTCGCATGGCGAAGGTACGATCGCCGAGGATATCGGCACGCTGCACTCCGCTGATGGCGCTCAGTTTGGGCTGTACGACTCGCGTCAGGTAATCGGTGATCTGGTTCTGGTCGAGATCGGGTGACGAGAAGCCAATGTACATCGCGGCAAACTGATTGTCCGCCGTTTGCAGATCAATGATTGGCGCCTCAGCTTCAGGGGGCAGGTCGTTGCGCACCTGCGCCACTTTCGACTGGATCTGGGTAAGCGCCGCGTTGGTATCGTAGTTGAGCTTCAGGTGCACCGTGATCGTGCTGAGCCCCTGCGCGCTTGACGATTCCATGTAGTCGATGCCATCCGCGCTGGCGATGACGCGCTCCAGCGGAGTAGTGATAAATCCGCGCACCAGGTCGGCGTTCGCGCCCACGTAAACCGTTGAAACCGACACCACCGCAATATCGCTGCGCGGGTATTGACGCACACTCAGCGAGCGAATGGATTGCAGCCCGGCGATCAGAATGACCAGGCTGACCACCATCGCCAGAACAGGTCGCTTGATGAACAGGTCCGTGAACTTCATTTAGCTTTCCTCGGGCTTGGGAGCGGGATTATTTCCCGGCTGAACTTTATTGTTGACCTGGACAGCGGCGCCATTGCGCAGCTTGAACACGCCTGACGTCACAACTTCGTCACCGGGATTCAAGCCAGACACAATCCCCACCTGGTCGCCCCGGGATCCCTCGACCTTGACGAACTGCTGCCGCACTCCACGATAGGGCTGACCCTTCGGGTCTTTCAGGTCGGTGATCACGTAAACCGAGTCACCATACGGGGCGTAGCTGATAGCGGACGCCGGCAGGGTAACCACGGACCGGCTTTCACCCAATGCCACCTCCACCTGCACGAACATGCCAGGCTGCAGCTTGCCCTCCGGATTGGCCAGGGTCGCCTGCACCTGAACGTTTCGCGTAGCTGCGTCCACCACCGAGTCAATTGCGGTGACCCGCCCGGTGAAAGTCTTGCCTGCAAGATCGTCAGAGGTCACTCGCAGGGTGCGGCCCACTCGCACTTGTCCCAGCGCCTGCTGCGGTAAGCCAAAGTTCACGTAGATAGGATTGAGGGCCTGAAGCTGGACCACCGCACTGCCCGCGGACAGGTACTGCCCGAGGTTTATTTTGCGGATTCCCAGGGTGCCCGAGAACGGAGCCCGGATTGTCTTGCGCTCGATCGTGGCCCGTATTTCCCCCACGTTCGCTTCCGTCTGCCTCTGCTGCGCTGTGGCCTGGTCGTACTCCATCCGTGAGATCACGCCCTGTTTCACCAACTGCTCCATGCGGGCGAAATTCACTTTCGCAAGATCACGCTGGGCCTCGAGCGCGGCCAGCTGGGCCCGCTCCTGGCGGGTATCAAGCTCCACCAGGATGTCTCCCGCCCGCACTGACTTGCCGGAATCGAAATTGATCCGTGCCACTGAACCGGGAAGATCCGCGCTTACCATCACGCCGCGAACCGCCTCCATGGTCCCGATTACGCCGGTGGTCGAAGGCCATACTTCACGCTTGACCACTACGCTCGTCACCGCTTCCGGAGGCGGCTGAAACGAGGCCGCCTGCACCGCAGATTGAACCTGCTTGAACTTTACAAAGCCCAGGGCCGTGAGCAGCACCGCTGTC
>DATGYF010000004.1:0-5374 GCA_035298145.1 Terriglobales bacterium
AAAAGCGGGAATCGTCATCCATCGCTCCACGCGTTGCGCCAGTACGGGATCTTCGAGCTACTCGCAGACCAGCCGCTTCTGCGCGCTCCCGAGCATTTCCAGCACACCGCGACTCAGGCGCAACCAATCGATCGTGGACGCGATCAGCGCGCCGCTTGTCGCAGGAATGCTTTGAAGACGTCCTCGTCGATGTCGGAGGGTTTGCGGACCTTCACGTGCCGTACGTACTGGCCATTGCCTTCGAGGAGGCCCCGTGGGTCCTTGAGCGTGGAGCCGTGCAAGAAGCCAAACTGGACGTGGTCCGGCGCGGAGTACACATAAGAGACGGGCGCCTTCCCCTTCACCCAGCAGCCGTTTCCCCACTTCACCGATTCCTCGAGTCCGGGCTCCACACGCTTTACAAACCGGCGAAGGGCGCGGATGATCGTGCGGCTCTTTGGCGGCTGGTCATCCAGGTAGTCGTCAAAGCTGGCGTACTTTTTCATCTTCATTGGTCACCCCCCTGAGTATTGACTAGCCAGGAAACGCTTCGGCGTTGACATCACTTGTCTTGAGGAAAGTTTCTAAAAAAACAGGCCATCTTGTCCAGCCGAAATGCCGCAAGCAAGACAAAACCGGCCTTGGATGGTCCGCCCGCCACGCAGCTTTGCAGCGTGGCAGTAAATCTCTCAAGACTTTAAAAGCTGCGCAAGAGAAAGTCTCGTGCGCTCGCGAGCACTCTCGCTCGAGCCGCCTGATCCGGGAGTATTCGAGCGATCGCAATTGCCCCAATCATGGTTGAAAAGATCGCAAAAAATGCGCGCTCTTTATCAAAAACCCGCCGGCCCGGCATCAAGGGAAGCATTCGATTCTTGTATCTGATCAGATCCCTCCGGATCGGGGCCTTCACGGACGGGCCGGCCCGGGCCAACTCGGACGCAAGTGCCGCCAGCGGACACCCGAGTTCGGCGTGTTCACAGTGTGCCGCGCTCAGGTAGGCCTTCACAATCGATTTCCACGCCGCCCCCGGCGGCGACTCTTCCACGGCTTGAGTCAGGCGGTCGGCTGTTTCCTGGAATGCCGCGCTCAGCGACTCCGCAAGCAAGTCATCCTTGCTGCCGAAATGTTTGTAAAAACCTCCGTGAGTCAGGCCGGCGTCTCGCATCACGGATGAAACCGCGGCGCCGGTGATGCCTTCGGCGCGAACGCGCCGGGAGGCATCTTCAAGAATCTTCCGATGAACTTGGACTTTGTGTCCGGGTTGGTAGCGCATGGTTCATTATAGGATGCTAACGATCATCTCACGGCGCAACTATCTGCCCCGAATTGGCCGGGGGCAAATTCTGAATCCATAGGATTATTAATATAATCCTATGCGGGCAGGAGGCCAAAATGTCACCAGAAACCATCTTTCAACTGCACCTCGTTTTAGGCTATGTTGCGTGGCTGCTCTGCTTCGGCCTATACATCCTGCCCAGACTCAGGTCGATGGACCGGTTTGAAGCGCAGCGCGCTATCGCTACTCTTCACAGCTTTCGTTTTTTTGGGCTGGTCTTCATCCTTCCGGGCGTCATCGGCCCTAAGTTGCCTGCCAGCTTCGCCACGTTCGCCGCCTACTGGGACCTGGCAACGGGGATGCTGGCCCTGCTGGCGCTTCTCACGGTCAGAATACGCCCGCTGTTCTGGCTTTTCGTCGTCGCCTTCAACCTGGTGGGAACGGCCGACCTCATCCTTGACTATTACCACGCTGTCCGGGTCGGGCTTCCTGCTGTGGCGGGACAGTTGGGCGCCGCGTATGCAATCCCGATCCTTTATGTGCCAATCCTGATGATCACGCACGTCGTCGCACTCTATTGGCTGCTACGGCCTCAGCCCAAGGCGGCTCTGGCCTTCGTCGGCCATGCGGCCGCGTCTTAGATCGGATTAGCCGTCGCAATCAAACTCATTCTCGGAGAATTGTCATAAGCCGACCTGGCCACTCAATCCGAAAGCAGGTTTGGGTGGGCCAGCCGCTCGGGGACCACAGTTCTTCCAAGTTACTGGGCCGGTCGCTTCGAGATCACACATCAAACCCCAGGCGAGCGTGCTCGTCCGTCCGGACGAGGCGACCGGGCCTGCGTGATTTTCGTTTTGCAGCGCTCTTCCCCCCCCGCGCGTTGACTTGCCACTGCGCCCCACCTAACATGGCAGCCTCATCTTTTTCGCTTTGGCGGAAGGCATGATCGGACAGACCATTTCGCACTACCGCATTGTCGAGAAACTGGGCGGCGGCGGTATGGGCGTGGTTTACAAAGCAGAAGACACGCGGCTGCATCGCTTTGTGGCGCTCAAGTTTTTGCCTGATGAGGTGGCCAAGAATGCCTCGGCGCTCAGCCGCTTTCAGCGCGAGGCCCAGGCGGCATCGGCGCTGAACCATCCCAACATCTGCACCATTTACGACATTGGCGAGGAAAATGGCCAGGCCTTTATCGCCATGGAGTATCTCGAGGGCGTCACTCTGAAGTATCTGATCGCGGGGCGTCCGGTGGAACTGGACACGCTGCTGGGGCTGGCCATCGAAATTGCCGACGCGCTCGATGCCGCTCATGGCAAGGGCATCATTCATCGCGACATCAAGCCGGCCAACATTTTTGTCACCCAGCGCGGCCACGCCAAGGTGCTGGACTTTGGTCTGGCCAAGGTCACGCCCGCGAGCGGGGGCATGGACGCGGCGGGAGCGTTTTCGCAAGCCACCGCCATGAGCCAGGACCACCTGACCAGTCCCGGTTCCACCATGGGGACGGTGGCTTACATGTCTCCCGAGCAGGCCAAAGGAAAAGAACTGGATGCGCGCACCGATCTGTTTTCCTTTGGCGCGGTGCTGTACGAGATGACGACCGGCATCCTGCCTTTTCGCGGGGACACCTCAGCCCTGATTTTCAATGCGATTCTGGAGAAGCTCCCCACGCCTCCCATCCGGCTCAATCCGGATCTGCCGGCGGAGATGGAACGCATCGTCAGCAAGTCGCTGGAGAAGGACCGCAATCTGCGTTACCAGCACGCCGCCGACATGCGCGCCGACCTGCAACGCCTGAAGCGAGACACGGACACGGGGCGGGCGGTGGCGGCCAGTTCGGGGACGGTGGCGGCGGCGCAGGACTCCGCATCCTCATCAGCGGCCGCACCTGCGGCCCAGCCGCCGGCGCCCATTTCCGCCACCGCGCTGGCTTCAATTCCTTCGTCATCATCGGTAAAGGTTGCCGCAGTTGCGCCTGAGCCGCGATGGTGGAAGATTGTCGTGCCCGTGGTCGCGCTGCTGGCTGCGATCGCTGCTGGATTTTTCTTTTACACCCGCCGTTCGCAGGCGCTTACCGAAAAGGATTCCATCCTGCTGGCTGACTTCGTCAACACCACCGGCGACGCCGTCTTTGACGGGACCCTGAAGCAGGCACTGGCGGTGCAACTGGAACAGTCGCCTTATCTGAATGTACTTCCGCAATCACGCATCCAGGCGGCGTTGCGCCTGATGGGCCGCTCGCCCGATGAGCGTCTGACCAACGATGTAGCGCGGGAAATCTGCGTACGGGATGGCGTGAAAGCCATGCTGGCGGGCTCGATTTCGGCGCTGGGCAGCCATTACGTGATTGACCTGAACGCGGTCAACGCACAAACCGGAGATTCGCTGGCGCGGGCCCAGGTGGAGTCTGACAGCAAAGAGCAGGTGCTGAAGTCGCTGGACAAAGCGGCGTCCGATCTGCGGCAGAAGCTGGGCGAATCCATCGGATCGGTACAGAAATTCGCCACTCCGCTGGAACAAGCCACCACGTCTTCATTGGAAGCCTTGCAGGCTTTTACCCTGGGACAGGCCGAGCACTTGAATCTGAACGATGAGAAAGCGGTCCCGCACCTGAAGCGGGCTATCGAACTGGACCCGAACTTTGCCATGGCCTATGCCACCCTGGGAGTAGTCGATGGCAACCTGGCGCACACCAGGGAGCAACTGCAGAATCTGAGCAAGGCCTTCGATTTGAAAGACCGGGCGAGCGAGCGCGAAAAACTTTACATCTCGGCTCATTACTACAGTGAAGTCACGAGAGAAGTTGATAAAGCCCTGGCAATCTATGAGCAATGGAAGCTGACCTATCCCCGCGACTCGGTTCCCTGGGACAACCTGGCGCTCGGTTACGAGGCAACGGGACAACCGGAAAAGTCCCTATCCAATGCGAGCGAAGCGCTGCGGCTCAATCCCAAGGACAGGTTCGCATATGCCAACCTCGCGGATGCATACGAGAATCTCGGTCGCTTTGACGAAGCACACACTGTCATAGAGCAGGCCACTGCCCAAGGATTGGGGTCGCCTTCGGATGCCTTCTCGCTCTACACCATGGCGTTCAGCCGTGGCGACGAGGCGGGAATGCGACGCGCCATGGATCGGGGAAAAGGACCGTCAATTGAGCCCGTCATGTTCCTGCTGGAGGGGATGGGGCGATGCGCATTGGGCAAAATACAGAGTGCGCGGCAAAGCCTCGCTCAAGGGGTCAGTGCGGCGCAAAAGGCAGGCCTCAAGGAATTCGCAGCGGGGATTCGCATGCTCGATGCATCGTGTCTGGCTGAGGTGGGCAATCCGGCACTCGCTCGACAGGTGGCATTGCAGGCGCTCGCCTCCTCGGATGACCGCGATACCCGCGTGGCCGCAGCCGTCGGGCTCGCCCGGGCCGGCGACACCAGCCGCTCGCAGAAATTGATTGAAGAGCTGGCTCGGGAATTTCCCACCGACACTTTGCAAAACTCGGTCTGGCTGCCGGTAGCGAAAGCCACCAACCAGATCAGGACCGACCAGCCGGGACAGGCGGTTGATACTCTGGAAGCCGCTGCACCTTACGAATTTGGCGCGCCACCAATTGGCGCGGTCTATTGGCCCATGTATGTTCGCGGAGAAGCGTATCTGCATTTGCGAAACGGAGAAAAAGCCGCCACTGAGTATCAGAAGATTCTGGATCACGGCGGCATCGCCCCCAACAGTCCGCTCTATCCTCTGGCCCGGCTGGGACTGGGCCGGGCTTACGCTCTGCAGGGAGATAAGGCGAAAGCCAAGGAGGCCTACCAGGACTTCCTGGCCACCTGGAAAGATGCCGACCCGGATGTCCCCATCCTGAAAGACGCCAAAGCCGAGTACGCCAAACTGCAGTAGCCCAATGGAGGCGCGAGCGTCCCGCTCGTGCAGGGGACGGCAATAACCGCAATTTCGTTTCGATCTCAGCGTCCGGATGACCGAATCCATCCAATATTTGTCGCCCTCGCGGTTGGCTGCTTCCCTCGCACGAGCGGGACGCTCGCGCCTACATTGGGTTATGATTAGTTCTCCCTGACTGCCCGCGGCCCTGGCGTTGCGAGCGGTCATATTTCATGCGCATAC
>DATGYF010000005.1:0-6174 GCA_035298145.1 Terriglobales bacterium
CCAGCCGTAGTGGTCGGAAACGGCAAGAGACTTCATCAGGTGCCAGCCGGAAAAGTTTGAGCAGGCGATGTAGCGCACCTTCCCGCTCTCGACCAGATGGTTGAGCGTGCTCAGCACTTCTTCGACGGGAGTAAGCGCGTCGAATCCGTGCAGATGGTAGATATCGATGTAGTCGGTGCCCAGGCGGCGCAGGCTGGCTTCACAGGCCTGGATCAGATGATGGCGGGATGATCCCACGTCGTTCGGCCCCGTACCCAGGCGGAACGTGGTCTTGGTCGAGATCAGGACATCCTGACGACGTCCCTCGATGGCTTTGCCGAGAATCTCCTCAGAGAGGCCGTTCGAATAAACGTCGGCAGTGTCGAAGAGATTGACGCCCGCCTCCAGGCAGATGGACACAAGGCGAGTGGCCTCGGCTACATCACTGGCGCCCCAGGCGCGAAAGAATTCAGTCCCTCCACCGAACGTGCCTGTGCCAAAGCTGAGTGCGGGTACTTTCAGGCCGGAGCGGCCCAGCTGTCGAAATTCCATATCCAATAGATGCAACCCTTTTTGGAAGCGATGCGACTATTTGCGGGAAGTCCCGTGTGGTCGCGGGCGACCCGCCCGCGGCTTTTGACTTTGACTTGCAGCTTCGCGGGCGAGCCGCCCGCGGCCACACGGGCCCACACTGGCCAGGTTTTTACCACGCGTGCTTCATAGCCTTGGCGAATTTCGACAGCGGCAGAGTGTTCAGTACGTCTTGCTTCGTGAGCCAGGCGCGGCGGGCCTGCAGTATCCCGAAGCGAATTTTGTCCAGGTGCGAGGTGTGGTGGGAATCGGTATTGATTACGATCTTGACCCCGTGCTCTTTCGCCAGCCGGAGATGACGATCGTTGAGGTCAAGGCGATCGGGATAGGAATTCAGTTCCATGGCCACCTTCTTTCGCGCGGCAGCTTTCAGCACGGCCTCAATATCGAAGGCGTAGGCGTCGCGGCGAAGCAGCATGCGTCCGGTGGGGTGGCCGATCAGCGAAGTATTTGGATTTTCCACCGCCTTGAGCAGGCGGTCAGTCATCTCGGACGGGCTCTGGTTGAAATGGGAGTGCACGCTGGCGATAACGATGTCCATCTGCTCGAGCACGGAGTCGGAGAGGTCGAGGGTGCCGTCGGCCAGGATGTCCACTTCGATGCCGGCAAGAATTGTGAGCTCGCCCACCATGTCGTTCACGGCGCGAATGCGCTGGATATGTTCGACGGCGCGCTCGTCGTCGAGGCCGTTGGCAAATGCCAGGTTCTTCGAGTGGTCGGTGATGGCGATGTACTTGTAGCCATACTCCTCGGCGGCCGCGGCCATTTGTTCGATGGTATTGCGGCCGTCAGTTTCGACGGTGTGCATGTGGACGTCGCCTTGCAGGTCGGCCTGGGTGATCAGATCGGGCAGGGTATGGGCTGCGGCGGCGTCGATTTCACCGAGATTTTCACGCAGCTCGGGTGGAATGTAATCGAGCTTGAGCGTGGCGTAAATCTCTTCCTCGGTTTTTCCCGCAACCGGCTTTTCGGTATCGAGGTCGGCCAGACTGTACTCGCTGAGGGTGTATCCCATCTTCAGCGCGCGCTGGCGCAGGGCTACATTGTGGGCCTTGGAACCGGTGAAATACTGCATGGCGGCGCCGAAGGAGTCCGGAGGCAGAAGGCGCACATCCACCTGCATGCCTGCGCGCATGCGAAAGCTGATTTTATTATCGCCGCGGGCGATGATTTCCATGAGCCCGGGAAGCTTGATGATGTGGTCGATGAGGTCCTGGCGCGCCCCGTCATAACAGCAGGCCTTGCCTGTAACCAGGATGTCGAGATCGCCGACGGTTTCGCGTCCGCGGCGCAACGATCCGGCGGGAGTTACTTTTTCTACCCCGGGATAATCGCGGAGGTGCTCGATGATCTTGTCGGCCTGCTGTTCGGCCACGTCGAGCAGAAAGCGGCCGCCGATGCGGCGATAGTCCTCGATGGCCTTGAGCAGTTTCTGTTCCTGCTTCTCGCCCATGCGCGGGAGTTCGCGAATCTTTCCCTCCTTGGCCAGCCTGGCCAGGCCATCGACATCGCTCACCTGGTACGCGTTCCAGATCAGAGCGATGGTCTTCGGGCCCAGGCCCTGGATCTTGAGCAGGTCAAGCATCGACGGGTGATATTTCTTGAGCAATTCGGCGTGCAGCGAAAGTTTGCCCTCCTTGAACATTTCCTGGAGGTTCAGCAGCATGCCTTTGCCGATGCCGGGAATGGCGAGCACTTTCTTGGGTTCACCGATCAGGTCGGCAATCTGTTGAGTCTGGGCCTCGATGGCTTCAGCGGCGTTGCGGTAAGAGCGGATGCGGAAGGAATCCTGGCCGTCGATTTCGAGCAGGTCGGCGGTTTCGTAGAGAATGCCGGCGATGGCTTTGTTGTCCATTCTCGCTAAAGATTAAACAAGTTGGGGCTGGAGGGGAAGGCGGGTCGTGGTTGAGATATTTTGCCTATACTCGCGGACGAGAGCTAGGGGCCCTCGCGACATCCGGCTTGACGCCGGCGCTACAGAAGTCAGGCTCCCGGACAACGGTAGTAATCGCGAGAGCCTGTGCTGCAATTTGCGACTTAGGAAGCCTTGGTGACGTTGGCGGCCTGTGGGCCTTTCGGTCCTTGTGCAACCTCGAACTCAACTTGATCGCCCTCCTGCAGGCTCTTGTAGCCCTCGGAGGAGATCGCGCTGTAATGCACGAACACGTCAGGGCTGCCATCGTCACGTCCTATAAAACCGTAGCCCTTGGCGTTGTTAAACCACTTCACCGTACCTTTCAAACGTTCCACGTACGCCCCCTCGGGCACGTTCTCTTGCAAAGCGAGCCCGTACCCTAGCAATTGAGGCAATTGTGCTGCCAGCGGGGAATGGTGTCAAGCGATTGCGGCACAGAAAGGCCGCGATCAGTGCGGCTTTGGACCAGCGAGGGACTGGTTGAGCCAGAGGATGCCGGAGATGGTCTTGGCGTCCTTGATCGCGCCGCGCATGACCATGCGAACCGCGGTCGAAAGCGGCACCATGCGAAGGTGAATGACTTCATCGGCTTCCGGTTGGGCTGGGCCGGGGCGCAGGCCACGCGCCAGAAACAGATTCATGGTCTCGGCCAGAAAGCCCGGACTGGCATAGAAGCACAGAATGCGGCGCCAGCGCGATGCGGTGTAGCCCGTCTCCTCCAGGAGTTCGCGCTTGGCGGCGGTCAAATCATTTTCGCCTTCGTCGATGCGTCCGGCGGGCAGTTCCCATAAAAGTTGGCGAGCGGCGTGACGGTACTGGCGCTCGAGCAGGATGCGAGGCTCGGAGCGGCTGTCCTCAACCGCGAGAATCACGACCGAACCGGAGTGACGGACAATGTCGCGGCGAGTGCGCACGCCGCTGGGTTCGAGTACGTGTTCCTCGGTGACACGAAAGGCAGGTCCGTGATAGACCTCGCGCGAAGAGAGCACGCGCGCTTTGCTGGTTTTTTTACGGGCTTTAGGCATGGGAAATACTATAAAACAGGGCGCGCTTGCAGCCGGAATGCGAAGTGAATTTTGTAGCGCCGCCGTCGCGGCGGCTGTCCGGCGGGCGTCCCGCCCGCCGCCGGAGGGCAGGATGCCCTCCGGGACAGCCGGCGAGACGCCGGCGCTACCAGAAGCGCCAGATGCTATGCTGCGGCGATGGCAGTCAAACCGCGCATCGCGATTGTCGGTCCGGGAAGGCTGGGCAGCGCGCTGGCGCTGGAACTCCGGAGGGCAGGATACCGCCTTAGCGCAATCGTCTCCGGAAATAGCGCCGCCTCCCGGCGAAAAGCGCAAGCCGTCGCCCGGCGGGTGCATGCCCGCTGGAGCATGCCCGGCACGCCCTTTGACGCCGATCTGGTCTGGTTCTGCGTGCCTGACCGCGAAATTGCGCTGGCTGCCCGGCAACTTGGAAAGTTGGTCGAGTGGAAAGGCAGGATTGCGTTGCACTCCAGCGGGGCTCTCGCGAGCGACGAACTGCAGGTGCTGCGCCGCCGCGGCGCGGCCGTAGCGTCGGTACATCCGCTGATGACTTTTGTCCGAAGATCGGTTCCTTCGTTTCGGGGTGTGCCTTTTGCTCTGCAGGGTGATTCCGCGGCCCTGCGAGCGGCCGGCAGAATTGTGCGCGACCTTGGCGCGGAATCGTTTTCCATTTCGAAGAACAGGAAGCCGGCCTATCACGCGTGGGGAGCATTCACTTCTCCGCTGCTGATTGCCTTGCTGGTGACAGCCGAACGAGTGGCGCGCGCGGCCGGCCTTTCGAGCGCTGAAGCCCGCCGCAAGATGATGCCGATTCTGCGCCAGACCCTGGCCAACTACGCGAAGCTCGGTCCGGCTGAGGCCTTCAGCGGGCCAATTGTGCGCGGGGATGCGCAGGTGGTGCGAAAGCATCTGGCGGAGTTGAAGAAGATTCCTGGAGCTGGGGAGGTTTACGCCGCGTTGGCGCGGGCAGCGCTGCGGTATCTGCCGGCGGGGAATCGGACGGAACTGGAGGAGATGCTACGAAGGTAGAGATTGTGGTCCGCGGCCATCCGTTGCCGTTTAGCGTTCCATCAAATCTGAGTTCGAGGAGCTATAGGGGTCCTTCGACTCCGCAACTTCTTCGCAAGGCGGAGAAGTTGCTCCGCTCAGGATGACACGGGATTATTTCAGGTGAGCATCAGCCGTTCGATTTTTCTGGCGCGGCCGGTTGCTTCGTCGCAATCGATCACGACCGCGCACAGGCGAACGTCGCCGGTGGCGGCCTCGAAGCGTGCGGGCATGTTGTTCAGGAAGCGGGCGATGATCATTTCCTTCTGCACTCCGATGACGCTGTCGTAGGGGCCCGTCATTCCGACGTCAGTGATGTAGGCGGTGCCGCCAGGCATTACTTGCTCGTCGGCGGTCGGAATATGGGTGTGTGTGCCCACGACGGCCGTGACCCGGCCATCCAGATACCATCCTAGCGCCAGTTTTTCCGAAGTCGCTTCGGCGTGCACATCGACAAAAATCACTTTGGCCTTGATTTCTTTCAATAACTGGTCGGCGATGCGGAACGGGTCATCGTTCGACGCCATGAAAACACGTCCCTGCAGATTGATCACGGCGTAGGGCACATCGCCCTTGCGACCTTCGTACAAGCCCCAGCCGGGCAGGTCGGGCGCATAGTTCGCCGGGCGCAGCAGGCGGCGGGCGGGGCTGTGCTGGTTTCCGTCGGCGCTCTGAAAGTAGTCGATGATTTCGCGCTTGTCCCAGATGTGATTGCCGGTGGTGATGACATCGATGCCCAGATCGAACAGGTCTTCCGCCAGCGCTCCCGTGATGCCGAAGCCGCCGGCCGAATTTTCACCGTTGGCAATGACCAGATCGATGGCACGGTCTTTCACCAGGCCGGGCAGACGGTCTTTCACAATGTTGCGCCCCGGCCGGCCAAAAATGTCGCCGATGAAGAGAATGTGCATGATGGGAAATATGTTTCGATGGTAACACTGACCAGTCGTCGGTCGTCAGTCGTCAGCAGGCACGACCTGCATTTATTGACGACTGACGACCGACGACTGACGACTCCCATCCAGTTCTGCGGTTTTCAGAAAATCGTAGTTGCCGGAAGGATTCAGCGTGAGGTTGCGAACTCGCTTCGAGTGCACCAGAACGTTGTCGAAATACCACAGGTTTATGTACGGCAATGCGTCGGCCAGGGTACGCTGGAGTTCTGCGTACAGCTGTTTGCGGGTGTTGCGGTCGAGTTCGTGGCGGGCCTGATCAATCAGCGCGTCCACGCGCGGGTCGGCGAAATATCCGCGGTTGGCACCATTGGGCGGGAACTTTGAAGAGTGGAAGACGTACTCGAAAATATCGGGATCTTCGTTGCCGCCGATCCATCGCAGGGAATAGACCTGAAAGAGGCCGTGGGTCACGTCGGAAAAGAAAGTCGCGAATTCGAAGGTGCGAATATCGAGCGCGATTCCCACCTGCCTCAGTTGCTGCTGCAGCACCGCCGCCATCAGCCGGGTGCTCTCTTCCGTGGACGACTTCATGGTGAGATGAAAGCGGACGCCGTTTACTTCAGGATATCCAGCCTGCTCGAGCAATTGGCGGGCGCGTGCGGGATCGTGGTCATAGGCAGGCACGTCGCCGTTGTACGCCCAGCTCTCCGGGGGCAGAAGG
>DATGYF010000006.1:0-10503 GCA_035298145.1 Terriglobales bacterium
TGCTCGATGAGCAGATCGGCAGCGTCCTCGAATTGCTGGATGATGAAACCATCGTCCTGGTGGTCTCAGACCACGGAGCCCAACGTTTGGATGGTGGATTTGCCATCAACGAATGGCTGATCCGCGAAGGTCTTCTGGTTCTGAATGAATATCCGAAGACCTTGACACCATTTGAAAAGCTGAACGTGAACTGGAGCAGGACGAAAGTCTGGAGCGAAGGCGGATACTACGCCCGCGTCTTCTTCAATATGCAGGGCCGCGAACCGCAGGGCGTGATTCCCGCGTCCGAATACGAGTCTTTTCAAAACGAGATGAAAGCGCGGCTCGAAGCCCTGCCAGGCGAGAACGGGCAAGCGATGAAGTCTCTGGTGTTCAAGCCGCAGGAAATCTATCGCAACGTCCGCAACGTAGCCCCTGACCTGATCGTTCACATCGGCGAACTTTACTGGCGGTCTATTGGAACTGTCGGCCATGCCAAGCTTCATGTTCAGGAGAACGACACCGGCCCCGACGGCTGCAACCACGCACAATACGGAATGTTCATCCTGACCGCTCCGAATTGCCCGCTGAGCGGCGAGTACGAAGGTGCCCGCCTGCTGGACATCGCCCCCACCTTGTTAGATCTCGCCGGATACGAAATTCCCGACACCATGCAAGGCCGTTCGCTGGTTTTCGGCATGCAAAAGAAGGGACCCGGCGGAGGCTCAGATGAGGAGTCAGCGCGAATAGTGCACGACCGCCTGGCAGGCCTGGGATATGTCTAGCGGTTTCGAGAAAACAGCGCGATTCGAGACGTGGAAGAAGCATGAGGAGAGCGGCTGGGAAGGCACGACTTCAGTCGTGCCACGAAGCCTCCGATTGAGGGCGGCTTCAGCCGCTGCGGTTAGCTTTGGAGGAACGATGCTGAGAAAGTCTCTGTTGTCCCTATGGATCGTTGGCTTTCTGGTTCCTGCGCTCGCGCAGCAGGGCAATCCGCCCGCATTCGATGGGAAATCGTGGTGGGAACACATAAAAGTCCTGGCTGCGGACAACATGGAAGGCCGCGACACGGGAAGTCCAGGGCTGAAAAAGGCCGAGGCTTACGTCGTCGGCCAATTGAAGAGCGCGGGCCTTCAACCTGCCGGCGTAAAGGGCTATTACCAACCGGTTAAATTCGTGTCGCGCCAGTTGGTGGAACAGGAATCGAACGCCGCTCTACTTCGCCATGGCAAAGCGGAGCCGCTGACGTTGGGAGAAGATGCGATCTTCAGCACGCGCGTGGATCTTGCTCCTGAAGTGGAAGCTCCGCTGGTGTTTGTGGGTTACGGCCTGAGCGTTCCAGAAAATGACTTTGACGATCTTGCCGGACTCGATCTCAAGGGCAAGGTCGCGGTCCTGATCAGCGGCTCACCGTCGCAGATTCCTTCGGCGCTGTCAGCGCACCATCAGACGGCAGCGGAGCGCTGGAAGCCTTTTTTCGCCGCGGGAGCAGTCGGAATCGTTACGATTCCGAATCCCGCATCGATGGACGTACCCTGGTCCCGCATCGCCTTAAACCGGCTGCACCCTAGCATGGACCTGGCTGGCTCGGAATTCAGCGAGACCGATGGCGAGAAGCTCGCGCTCTATTTCAATCCCGCGCATGCCGACAAGTTGTTTGCCGGATCGGGCCATAACTTCCAGGAGTTGGCTGAATTGGCCAAAGACCGCAAGCCGCTGCCGCATTTTCCCCTGATTGCTTCCATACGGGCCAGGGCCAGGTTGAAAACGAAAGTAGTGATGTCATCCAACCTCGTGGCCAGGCTGCCGGGGAATGATCCGCTGCTGAAGAATGAATATGTGGTGCTCTCGGCGCACATCGATCACGTTGGCATCGGCGAGCCGGTCAACGGCGACCGCATTTATAACGGTGCCATGGACAACGCAGCCGGTGTTGCCGTGTTGCTCGACGTCGCAGCTTCTCTAAAAAGGCATCCCGAAGACTTGAAGCGCTCGCTGCTGTTTGTGTTTGTGACCGGAGAAGAGAAGGGGCTGCTGGGCTCGAAATATTTTGCCGCGCATCCCACGGTGGACCCGAAATCGATGGTCGCAGATATCAACGTTGACATGTTTCGCCCACTCGTACCCCTGAACTTGCTCACCGTTCTGGGATTGGCGGAATCGGACCTGGGAGACGTGGCCCGCCAGGTAGCGGAATCAGATGGTGTTTCCGTGCAGCCCGATCCCCAGCCGCTGAGAAATGTTTTTGTCCGCAGCGACCAGTACAGTTTCATCCGGCACGGCGTTCCGGCGCTGGCCATGGACGTTGCTCCAAGCACGCCGGAGCAGAAGCAGATGTTTCAGGACTGGCTGACCCACCGCTATCACGCGCCGTCGGACGATCTGGACCAGCCGGTTGACCTGGCGGCAGCCGGCAAGTACGAAGAGATTGTTCAGCAGTTGCTGGTCAAAGTGGCGGACGATCCGCAGCGGCCGCAATGGAAAGCCGATAGCTTCTTCCGGCGCTACGCGAAAAACTAGAGCGCAGAAGTGTGGGGCGGGCGCCCTCGCCCGCCGTTCTTGACTTTGAGATCTTGCTGGAAGATCTCCGGAACCATGGCAAATTACCAAGGTTCATGAAGCAAGAGCAAAATCAAAGCAAGAGCAAAGTCAAAGGCGGCGGGCGAGGGCGCCCGCCCCACACTGGTTGTCAGCGTCCGGAATTTGCCGGCAGGTATTCCTTCACCAGGGAGAGCAATTCATCGCGCAAGAAAGGTCCGCCTGCAAGCAGGCCAGGAAGCAGCGGCGACTTGCGGTTGCAAAGCAGCTGAGAACTCTCCAGCGTGCTGATGAAACCACCAGCGCTCATCACCAGGGCCGCGCCCGCTGCAATGTCCCAATCATGCTTCGGGGTGAGGGTGAAGGTCACGTCGGCCAGGCCCACCGACACCAGCGCCAGTTTGTAGGCCACCGATCCCATGGGACGGACTTTTACCGCGGCGGTTTCGAATCGCTTCCACTCTCCGCGCTTGATTTCGCTGCGGCTGGCCAGGATCACGGCGCCCTCGAGGCTGGGGCGCTGGCTGGCGCGGGCGGGTTTCCCGTTGTAGGTGACGCCTGAATCCAGAGAGCCGAGGAAGATCTCGCTGGTGGCGGGATTGCAGATTCCTCCGGCGACAGGAGCTCCGTCTTCCACCATCGCAACCGAAACGCAAAACTCGGGAATGCCGGCCACGAACTCACGCGTGCCATCGAGAGGATCCACGATCCAGACGCGCTTCTTCTCCAGCCGGGACAAGTCGTCCACGCTTTCCTCGGAGAGCCAGCCTTCGCCTG
Organism: Terriglobales bacterium; assembly: GCA_035298145.1. Taxonomy (GTDB): domain Bacteria; phylum Acidobacteriota; class Terriglobia; order Terriglobales; family Acidobacteriaceae; genus JAIQFF01. The sequence goes on from DATGYF010000006.1 coordinate 3,295, forward strand.
CGTGTAGTAGTTCGTGGCGCAGGACGGCGTCCACCGCACGGTCAGCTTCGGTGACCGGATCGTGGCCCGCCTTGTATTCCGCTTCGATGGCGCCCAGAGTAAAGCGGGCGAAGATCTCGCGGGCGGACTCGAGCGCCGAGTGAATTCGCTGCAGCGTTTCGGCCTGAAATGAACTGCTCATAAGTAGGTTAGCGTTGACGTTTTTTGCGTCCTTTGCGGGTCTCCTTGGCGACCTCTGCGGTCAAAATCTTTAACCGCAAAGTTCGCAAAGGACCCGCAAAGTTCGCAAAGAAATCTGCGGAGCTTTGCTCCGCTGGACAGCCGGGGGCGGCTGTCCCCACGTGCTCATCCCCTACCCCAGTCATAGGTTATGCGCGTTCTCCGATGGCGCCGAAGAAGCCCTCGCGCTCGAGATGCAGAATGATCTCCTGCGCCGACTCTTCCGGAGTTAGATCCGCGGTGTTGATGACGACCTCGGCATCTTTCGGTTCTTCGTATGGATCTGAAATGCCGGTGAACTCCTTGAGAATTCCAGCCCGCGCCTTGGCGTAGAGACCCTTGCGATCGCGCTGCTCGCATACCTCGACCGAAGTGGAGACGTGCACCAGGATGAATCCGCCCAGAGGCTCGATCAGTCCGCGAACATGTTTGCGGGTAGCGTCGTAAGGGGCGATGGGGGCACAGATGGCGATGCCGCCATTCTTGGTGATTTCAGAAGCCACGTAGCCGATGCGGCGAATGTTGATGTCGCGATGCTCCTTGGAGAATCCGAGTTCCGAAGATAGATGCTTGCGCACCAGGTCGCCGTCCAGCAGCGTGACCGGGCGGCCGCCGGTTTCCAGAAACTTGGTCAGCAGCACGTTGGCGATGGTCGATTTGCCGGAGCCTGACAGCCCAGTGAAGAAAATGGTCACGCCCTGCTTGTGCCGCGGGGGATAGCTGCGCCGCAATTCCTGCACCACTTCCGGATAAGTAAACCAGCTGGGAATGTCGCGGCCTTCGTTGAGCCGCTGTCGCAGTTCGGTGCCTGAGATGTCCAGCACGCGGGCGCCTTTGGGGACCTCGTCAGTGGGAAAATATTTATCCTGATCTTCCAGGTACACCATCATGTTGAAGGGCACCATGGTGACACCGATCTCGGCCTCGTGCTTCTTGAAGACTTCCTGGGCCTCATACGGGCCGTAGAAGGGTTTGCCGTCGGTGTCCTTGCCGGGGCCGGCATGGTCGCGGCCTACGATGAAGTGGGTGCAACCATGGTTCTTGCGAATCAGCGCGTGCCAGATAGCTTCGCGCGGTCCGCCCATGCGCATGGCCAGGGGCAAGAGGGAAAGCTTTACCGTGCCCGGAGGATATTTAGACGACAGCAACTGGTAGCAACGGACGCGGGTGAAATAGTCCACGTCGCCCGGCTTCGTCATCCCCACCACGGGATGAATCAGTAGGCTGGCTTCCACCTGCTTGGCGGCGCGGAAAGTAAGTTCCTGGTGGGCCCGGTGCATGGGATTGCGCGTCTGGAAGGCGACGATGCGTCGCCATCCCAGGCGGGCGAACTCGGCGCGAAGTTCGGCTGGAGTGAGGCGCAGCGAACGGAAATCATAGTGGGAGGGAGGTTGAGTGCCCTCGATGCGTCCGCCCACATACCATGGATTCGCCTTGTTGATGGTGTAATCGGCGCCGGGATGGGCTTTGCTGGTACTGTTGAATACCGCCTTGGCCTCGGCTTGCCGGTCGGGCTGCCAGACGTCCTCGACGTGCAGCACTGCCAGCATTACTCCCTCGGCATCGCGCAGGGCGACTTTGCTGCTGCCGGGCTTCAGGGACTTGGCAAACTCCTCGCTCACGTCCAGCGTGATTGGCATGGGCCATAGCACACCGCTGGCCAGCTTCATGTTGCTGCATACGCCTTCGTAGTCGGCGCGATTCATGAATCCCCGCAGGGGAGAAAACCCGCCGCTCAGCAGCAGCTCAAGATCGCAGAGCTGGCGCGCGGTCAGGTCCCACGAGGGCCACTCGCGGGAGTGGGATTTCAGCTGGTTGACGGTTTCCGGTTGGGCGATAAGATCGACTAGTTCTCCACCGTGCGGCGGGATCAGGTGACTGCTCGAAGTGCTCAAACTTTTTGGCCTCCTGGAATTTTTGTGAGATTCCGACGTCAGCAATTTGTGCGGTATTCCGGCAGGTACGGAAGTCCTGCCACTCAGATGTAGGGAAAGCCGCGACGGTTGCGCGATTTCCCGCAGCCGCCCCCGGACTGCGCTGAAAACAGGAGCGTAAACCGCCGACTGGGTCCCGAAAGCCCGGATTCGGCAAAGGAGTCCTGTCCTGAGTGCCACCGCGCACGCCAGCCGTGGAACCCGTTCCTCCAGTTTAAAACAAAAACAGCGCCCCGCCAGAGCAACCCAGTGCGAAAACGGCCGGCTCCGAGCCTCCCCGCGTGTGCATTGATCCTTCCTAAGTAGCCTCGCGGGATGGCTTCAACGATATCCACGGACGTGACCCGGGGTTGCTCATTTCGTCATCGGGTAAAAGATGTAATTAGTTCCAATTTATCAGGTATTCGGGGGAAAATTTTTCTCGCCGGTAACAGCCCTTAGCTTGAAGATAAAGCACTTAGTCGGGTCGGAGCGTTTCTCGAACCGTGCCGAAAGGTCGGCATAACGGCAGGGACGAGCCGAAATTTCCACCTTCTGCCAGGAAATTCACTGGCCAGATCGGTCATCACGTTGCGATCCCATATTCATGCTCCCACGGAAATGTGGCTGGGTTCCGGGACGAAGCACAATAAATCTGGATATTGTATAGACAACAAACAACTTACTGTGTGACCAAAGGTCAAGATTAGAGGCTGGATGACGCCCATTGAGACTCGCGAGAATATCCACATTTTCCGCTGAAAATGGAAATTCACGGGTAGCTTGGCAGTGTGCATGCTATGGATTTTGGGAGAAATCAATAAATCTGGGGAGTCAGTCAAGTGATCCGGACGCCGCACGCGGCTTCGGACACAAGCTACTTCTATCCACAACTGCCCGAATCGGGCTTGAATGCAATAAACCAAGGGGGAAGCCGGAATGAACGAAAGCTCTATTCGGCTGGGTCCGCGGGAACAGCAGATTGCCGAGCTGCTGCTCCAGGGTTGCGACAATGCGGAGATTGCCCGACAGCTCAAGATGGCCCGGCGTACGGTGAAGGCACACTTTAATCGTCTTTTCTTACGTTTTGCAATTACTGGCGGTATCAAGCGAGTCAAACTCGCAACTATTCTCTATCGGAGGCAATTATGTTCGGAGAACAGCGTTACGGAAACCGGGTCCCCAGCGAGCGGGAACATCAAGTCATCGAACTCGTCGCTCAAGGGCTCAAAAACCGCGAGGTCGCGGACGCCATCGGCACCACGGAGCATGTCGTCAAAAACTACCTCCGAATCATCTACGACAAGCTCGGACTCTGGAACCGCGTCGAGTTGGCTCTCTGGTACGAAGCCCGCCGCCAGCAAGTCCCGGCGCACGCCTGAAGTTTTGGAAAGCTGGGAGCAGAATATTCTCAGTCTCCATCAACCTGGCCTCCGCCGCAATCACCTGCAACGCTGACCGAAAGCAACCATCAGAAAGCAGAAGACCCTCGCCACCGCGAGGGTCTTCTGCTTTTTGATACTTTCGCGATTCTTTACCGACAGCCCTGCGATTCGAGATCGCGCAACTGTTGCGCCGCCTGCGGAGCCCCGCGCCTGGCGGCGGCGATGAGCAGAAGGCGGGCCTGATCGCAGCTGCGGGGAACGCCGTCTCCGTGCAAATAGAGGCCCGACAGTAAAAGGGCCGCTGTGGCATTTTGCTTCCCGACTGCCTTCCACAACAGCTTCGCGGCTTCGGAGGAATCCCGCACGCCCATGCTGCCTCCGAGATAGCGCTGGGCGAGCCGCAGATCGGAAGCGCCGCTCTCGTCGCCTGCCAGCGCCGGCCGCGATGGTTGGGCGCCGGGCAGCGGAGATTTCTGGGAAGCCGGCTGCAATCCACCCGGCACCGCTGCGTGATCATGGGCCGCAGTGGCCGAATTCTGGGCCTCGGGCATTTTGGGCTCCGCCGAAATCGCTTCTGGCGGATTAGAGGCGGGCGAAGAATCCTGGGGAAGTGAAGCCACCGGAGCACTCACCGGCGGCGCAGGACTGGATGGTGCTACTCCTGCCCTGGGTCCCGGGGCCCACTGCAGATACGCGAAACCCGCCAACGCCAGCACGACCGCGCCCAGCAGATATTTCCATGCTCGTCTTTGCGGACCGTTGGATTCCGCCAGACCGCTAAAGGCCTGATCGCGCAGCCACGGCACATCGGCCTCAGACTGCGGAGCTGCCATCTCGCCAACTTCGGTTGTGCCCCGATGGTCCGCAGGACCGGGTTGAAGTACCTGGCCGCACCGGCTGCAAAATTTGTGGCCCGGCGGATTCTGGTGCTGGCAGACAGAACAAAGGGCGCTCTGGAATTTCTGGTCACGGGCAAAATAGGGGCGAACGGCTTTCTCCGCCGGGTCCGCGCCGGTTTCCCGTTGGATTTCCTGCAAAAGTTTACTCACGGCCTGTTGCCGTTTCCCGGGGGGATTGCTGAAGTAAACCTGAGCCCAACGACCGAGGTTGCGCTCCAGAGCGGGGTTAGTGAGCGGGTTCAATTCGGACGGGAGGGGTGGCTCAGACAATTTGTCCTGCAGATCGGACACGTGCATCCTCCAACGGCCAGATTACCAAACATCACACTCCGAGTTGGAGGTTGTCAATGCTGAGATGTGGAAAAAAATTGCTGTAGGTTCCCTTACCAGACTTACGGGCAGGCCTTTCCTTTGGCGGGCCGAAACTGGTCTTGTTGAGCATCTCGCTGGCTGGAAAACTTTCCATCAGCGGTCTTGCCATACAGGTCGCCGCCGGGACAGTAGTACAGGGCGGTGTGGACATCGACCCAAACCTGAGTTTCGGGATTCCCCATATCGACAGGCGGAGGTGGGGCTTCCGCCAGGCCAAGACTCACCAGAAGCTTTTCAAACAGGGTCAGCTGCGGCTGAGGCAGCGCCTTGTGCTGGCTGGGTGCCGGAGCAACGTTTCCCACAGTGTTCCCGGCGGGTCGAGTACCCCAGCCGGAGATGACGATCAGGAGCATCACGGCCGCAACCACCACGTAGAAGTTGGCTCGTCGCCTTCGCCACTGCTGCGCCAGCCATTCCGCCCGGGGACCATGGTGCGTCTTGACTGTCTCCAGCCATTCCTGCGCCTTTTTAGCCGAATCCCAGGGATAGGGCGCAACTTTAATGGCTGCTCCCACTGCTCCGGGCGGCTGAGGCGAATCTGCCGGAAACGGATCTGCCGGAACAATCCGCAGCGCATCCGGGCCCGGGACTTCAGCCGGCGGCGCAAAAGGATCCGGTGTCCAATGCAGCGGGGTGCTCAACACGGAATCGGTTTCCGAGGCGGGATTCGAATCCGGTTCGGATGGCTCCGCCGGGTTTAATTCAACGACGCTCTGAGCCACTGGGGCCGGTGTAACTTGAGGTTCGGAGACCACGCCCGCTGGCAGAGTGGCCGGAACTGCTTTGTCCTTGAGAACCGTGTCCCTGGTCTGGGAAAAACCGGCCCCGGAATTCCCGTTCGTGGGATTTTCCTGTCCATAGGGTGTGAGCCAGGGAGTTTCCTTCTTATTGGCAGAGTCCAAGCCTGGAACATCGGGCAGTGCAGGGCTTGCCGCCCGCGCGGTGCCGCAAATTCCGCAGAAAGACTCATTCTCGTCAAAAAAATCACTGCCACAGGCAGAGCATACGTCCGGGCTGCGAACCGCTGGAGACTGGGCCCGGATCAGCGACGGCGCTGCGGCGGGCGCGAGCGGCCTGGCTGCCGCAACGTTCCCGACGGGCGAGGATTCGCTGCCCAAACGCTCGATCTGGGGCTTGATTCTTTCCAGAGCTTCCAGCATGCTTTGCCGCTCCGACGCGAGCGCCTCCTTCCACTTCATCCGGGCCGCGGTCACCATGGCTTCGCTTAGCAGGCCCGCCATAAGTTCAGCAGTGCGGAGGTCGGCTTCGCGAAAGGAATTGGCGCGGGCAAAGCGCAGCTCGAGAACGCCGGCCACCTGGCCCGCGTGATAAACCGGGACTGCGATGAAGGCTTTCACATCGCGACTGCGGAAAAGGTCGGAGTGCAGGTGCAGGTTCGAAGTGACGTCGGGATAATTGAGCGCAGATCCCTTGCTCAGGCAGTCTGCCGAGAGCACGGAATTCAGGGGCACATGCGTTCCAGCGTCGAGGGCGGCGGTGCCCGTCGCGGAGCGATAAAAAAGCTGGTCCTTTTCGATAATGCCGATCGCGGTGCCGGAGGCGTGTGTGATCTTCTGCACTCTCTCCGCGACCAGTTCGGCTGCGGCCGCCAGGTCCAGTTGCAGGGTTTGGATTAGTTTTTGGGTTTCTACAATCGCCGATAGATTTTCCGCGAAGTCAGCCTGATGCCCCTTCGCCCGCAAGCGATCATTGTGCTCCTGGAGCACGTAGGCTGCGGAGAGAAGTTGTTGAAACGAAGCCTCGTCAAGCAGAGGCTTTCGTTGCGGGCTGGTAGCAGTTTGGGTCACGAGCGTATTACGCGCCAGCCGGTGGGGGATCCCGGAAGCTCTATTGTAATGCAATCCATAAACCAAACCGGCTTACCAAAGAATGCACTATAGCTCCCGCTGGTTGTATGTCGGGAGGAGAGGCAGAGGCCCGACTCTAAAGCGGGGTAAGTCGCTGCAAAGTATAAGGCATGTTGCCTTGAGTTCGGCAACTTGCGGACCTGCGGCGCAGCCCCTGCTGGGGTATCAAAAGGGCACGCCTTCTCCTGGCGCGAGTGTGCAAAGTTGTGCACTTTCGTCTTGGGACGAAACCAGCCAAACAGGCCAAAACCGGCCCATTGGCGCCAGTCGCCAATGCGACCCTAGCGCCCTGCACTCCTTGGCGAAAATTGGCGGTTTGAGATTCTTCAACGACTCAGGGAGGTCAAAGCCTTTACCGCAAAGGACGCAAAGAAAGCCGCAAAGTTCGCCAAGTAGATTCCGCGCATGTGACACTATCCCGGCTGAGGCCCGGTGTGACGATCGCTCAAGTAGTAATGCACTGCCGGGGTGATGATTAGCGACAGTGCCATTGAGATCAGAACACCACCGATCACGGCAATGGCCAGGGGTTGTAGCATCTGCGAGCCCGCTC
>DATGYF010000007.1:0-2942 GCA_035298145.1 Terriglobales bacterium
ATTCTTCACGTTTTCCCAGAAAGCCGGGACGTTCGGTGCATCGGGCAGGATAGCTCCCGCCCCAACAATTGCTATGGCTCGGTATGAAGTGTTTTCCATGACTGCGCTCCTCTATAAAGAAGAGAGGACAGTGGACTGTGAAGAGTTCGGTCCATAAACGGCCATCCTCCTTCCAACGCTATGCAGCCAGTTCCTTGCGCTTCGGTGCGCGGCTGTACAGTGCGTCTGCTACGTAATCCATGTCCGAAATCAGTCCCGCCTGCGCGCGGTGAATGGCAGGCATTCCCAAAGTCGTTTCAAAAGTGGCCAGCTCGGCGTCGCTGACTCCCCCGGCTCCGACCACCCAGCGCAAACCCTCTTCTGCCACCTTGAGCGCGGCTTCGCGCGCGAAGATCCGGCTCACCGCGGCCAGCGCGGTTGCGTCGAACCGCCGGCTGGCCTTTTCGTTCAGCTTGTTGTCTGCCAGCAGAGAAGCGCGGCGAGCCAGGCTGCCTGCACACTCTGCATATGCGATCAACTCGCCCAGGCGCAGAAGAATGTGCTGGTAGCGAGTCAGACGGGCTACGCGGCATCTCTCCATCACTTCGGCCAAGGCGTGCAAGGCCAGGGCCGCGCTGTCAGCGCCCACGTCCGCATGGCTGGCGTGCAGCGCTTCGAACTTTTTCGCTTGTTCGTGATAGTGCTGTCCGCGTGTCTTCAGGTGAAGCTGCCAGCGGTCGCGGCTGATGGTCATCTCCATGATCTCGGAGGTGCCTTCGTAAATCGTGGTGATGCGAACGTCGCGTTTGATTTTCTCCACCATGTATTCGTGGGTGTAGCCGTATCCGCCCAGCGCCTGGATGCTGGCCTCGGCGGCTGCATTTCCAGCTTCAGTTGCCATGTATTTGGCGATGGCACCTTCGGTGTTCAGACTTCCTTCTGCCCCGGCGTCAATGCGCTCCGCGGTCTCTTCGATGTAGGAGCGAGCCGCTTCCAGCCGGGCCACGTGCGGCACGATGAGTTTGTGCGTGTATCCCTGCTTTTCGGAGAGCGGCGCCCCAGCCTGAATGCGCTTGGTGGAATAAGGAATCGCGCGATCGAGTGCAGCCCATCCCCCTCCCAGGCCAAATGCCGCAACCATGAGGCGGGTGTAACCGAATACGGCCTGCGCCTGGTTCAGACCTTGGCCTTCCACGCCTCCGACCAGTCGGTCGACATCAACATAGACGTTGTCGAGCGCGAGAGCCGCAGTGTTGCTGAGCCGAATGCCGTGCTTGTCTTCCGGCTTGTCGTGGCTAAATCCCTTCGCACCTTTTTCCACAATGAACCAGCTCGGACCCGTGGGGGTATTGGCCAGAATCGTGCAAGCATCCGCGATTCCACCATTGCTGATCCATTGCTTGTTGCCGGTAATCTTGTAGCCGGTGACGCGGCCGTTCTCGTTGACTCGGTCGGCGGTAGTGCGAAGCGCCCCCAAATCGCTGCCCGCTTCTGGCTCGGTAGCGCCGTAAGCAAATAACAGACCTTCTTCCGCGATGCGCCCCAGCCAGAGTTTTTTTTGCTCCGGAGTGGCTCCCACCGTGATCGGGTCGCTGCCCAGAAAGGTGGCCAACACCGCCGTCGCGATGCCCAGATCGATGCGTGCCATCTCTTCACACACGCAGTACACATCGAAAGCGCCGCCGCCCATGCCGCCAAACTCTTCGGGAATGAACAGAAGTTGAATTCCCAATTTGTCCGGACTGCACATGTGGCGCACGATCTCCAGCGGACATTCATCACGAGCGTCCAGCTCGATCAGGGTTTCGTCGGGGAGACGCTTCTTGGCGAACTCCCGGAGTGATTTCAAACTTAGTTTGAGTGTCTTGTTGGTAATCATGCTGTCCTCTTTGCCGAAACGCCATGCATTTCGCGGATCTTATTGGTCAACTCGGGCAAGAACTCCAGAAGGTCGTCCACAATGCCGACATCTGCCACTTGAAAGATCGGGGCTTTGGGGTTTTTGTTAATCGCCACGATGAATGGATTGCCCTTAATGCCAACCAGGTGCTGGAAGGCGCCGCTGATGCCGCAAGCCAGATAGACTTTGGGCTTGACGGTTTTTCCAGACGAGCCGACCTGTCGGGACTTGTCCAGCCACTTGGCGTCGACCACGGGCCGCGAGCAGCTTAGTGCCGCGCCCATTGCATCGGCGAGTTCCTGCGCCATTGCGACGTTATCTTTTTCCTGGATGCCACGCCCGATGGACACCAAAACGCTGTGCTGAGTGATATCGACATCCCCGGATTCCGCGACCACCGTCTGCAAATAGCGACGCCCTGCCGTCAATGCACCGACATCGGCGGATTTGTCGATTAAAGATCCACCAGCAGGAGCATTCTCCAGTGGCTTGAAGGCGCCAGGACGCACGGTGACCACCGCGCCCGACGAAATATCGCAACGAACATGCGCGCTGACCTGACCGCCAAACTCCTGGCGGACTACTTTGAGATGGCTGTCTTCCGACCCTTCGATCCCCAACACGTCAGAAACAAAAGCTGCGTTCATCTTGACCGACAGGCCGGGTGCTAGGTCGATTCCGAAATGCTCGTGGGAAATGAGCACAACACTGCCTTGGGGCAGGACCTTGACCAGCGATTTCCGCACCAGTTCCGCATTCGGATAGGCGAGGGACTCATTCGCAATCTTCCATATCTCAGCGTAGGAACCGCGAAGAGCGTTGCAGACGGAATCGAGCTCCGCGCCCCAACCTGTCACCACGGCGGTCGGCGAACCGGCAGCATCAATCTTTCTGGCCGCAGCCGCCAGGTCGGCGGCGGAGTCATCGGCCACGCCACCTTTATGTACGATGTACGCAAAAATTCGAGCCATTACTTCAGCCCTCCTTTGGCTGCAACCAACTCAACCAATTTGTCGATAACTTCTTCCCGGCTGCCTTCAAGCATCTCGGCTCCCTTGCCCAG
>DATGYF010000008.1:0-3386 GCA_035298145.1 Terriglobales bacterium
TTTTGGGAGGGGGAAGTCCATGGCCGGTTCGCGTAGGGTGGTTCCAGGGGCAGCGCTGGTGCTGGGCATTATTTTTCTGGCGGGTTGCCGGGGATTAGTTAGCGGCGGCGGACCCGGACCCGGTCCCGGCGGAGGCTCCGACGTGTCCTTGACGGTCACGTCCGCGGGTTCGGGCTCGGGAACTATCACCAGCACTCCTTCCGGCATCAACTGCCCGGGAACGTGCACCGCGAACTTCGCTTCGGGGACGCAAATCACACTCACGGCCACACCCGGGACCAGCTACACCTTCGATGGCTGGAGCGGCGCGTGCTCCGGCACTGCGGCATGCACTGTCACGCTAACCGCGGCGGAGACCGCGACGGCGACCTTCGTCGCCACCACGCAGTCCATCAATCACATTATTTTCATGCTGCAGGAGAACCGGGGCTTCGACCACTATTTCGGCGCAATGCGCGAATACTGGGCGGCCAACGGCTATCCCGATCAGCCCTTTGATGGCCTGCCGCAGTTCAACAACCCATCCCAGCCGGCCGCTACCAGTCCGGGCTGCGATCCCAGCCTGTCCGAGCCTTTTCCTCCCAACGATTGCCACACCAGCGCGAACAGTCCAGCGGTGGCTTCGTTTCACATGCTTTCTCAGTGCGTGGAGAACCCCAGTCCTTCCTGGAACGAGTCGCACGTGGATTGGAACATGAACAGTCCCCTCTCTGGAACGGCGACCATGGATGGATGGGTGCGCACGGCGGCGCATGATGCACGGACGGGAACTCCGATATTCAACGACATCAACGGAATCCGGGCTATGGGCTATTACGATGGCACTGACCTTCCTTACTACTACTTCATGGCGTCGAACTTTGGCACTTCGGACCGCTGGTTCTCGCCGGCCATGACCCGCACCCAACCCAACCGGATGTACCTGATGGCGGCAACTTCAGCCGGACGGGCCTATCCTCTGACCACCACCAAGCTGCCCAACAAGACGATTTTCGAGGCCCTGAATGACAAGGGAGTATCGTGGCGGGTTTATGTGACCGATGATACGAACGTCCCCCTGAGCAGTGGGACGGAATTGAGCATGTTCACCTTCGCCCCCACCCACCAATCGGGTTTTGCGCCCGCGTCCCAGTTCCTGACTGACCTGACCACTGGGAATCTGCCGGCGGTGGCGGAAATTGATCCGGGGTTCGCCGCAGGCACGGACGAGCACGCCGGCGTGGATCCCAACGCCCCATCGGGCAGGATCCAGACCGGATCGAAATACGTATCCACACTGATCAATGCGTTGATGAAGAGCCCCTACTGGAAAGACTCGGTGTTCATTCTCACCTGGGACGAGGGTGGCGGATTTTATGACCATGTGCCTCCGGTTCCCATGCCGAGTCCAGATGGAATCAAGCCCAGCACCAGCATTGACCTGATGCCCGGCGACATCTGCACTGCCGCGACCGGCCCCACTTGTGATTTCGTGTACACGGGGTATCGCGTCCCGCTGATCGTCATTTCGCCGTTTTCGAAGAAGAACTACGTTTCCCATACGCCGGCTGACTACACCGCGATCCTCAAATTCATTGAGACGCGCTTCGGCCTGGATCCGCTCACGGAGCGCGACAAAGCCCAGTTCAACATGAGCGAGTTTTTCGATTTCGTGAATGCGCCCTGGATGACGCCGCCCACGCCGCCAGTGCAACCGGACACGATGCCCTGCTACATGGACCACCTGCCGTGAGTTCATTAGTCTGAGTTCATCAGTCTGAGCTCATTACCCTGAGTTCAGCGCCGCCGCGAGCGGCAATTCAGGGATAATGGAGCCATGAAGACTGTACCCTGGCCGCGGCTCGCATTTTTTCTTCTCTTCCTGACGCTTCCGGCTTTCGGGGTTACCCGTCATTACTACATCGCAGCCGAAGACGTCACCTGGGACTACGCGCCCAGCGGATTGAATCTGACCGAGGGCCGTCCCATTCCCCAGCCCTGGGCAAAGCAGACCAAGTGGCCGAAAACCCGCTACATCGAATACACCGACGCCACCTTTAAAGTCCGCAAGCCCCAACCCGAGTGGCTGGGAATCATGGGGCCCGTGATTCGCGGAGAAGTCGGCGATGAAATCGTCGTGGACTTTCTCAACCGCGGCCGCAGCTCTCACGGGATTCATCCGCACGGTTTGCGCTACGACAAGGACAACGAAGGGGCTTACTACGTGCCCGCGGGACGCGGTTCGCTGGTTCCGCCTAACGGACGCTTCACCTATCACTGGTTTGCTGACGCCGGGAGCGGCCCCGGGCCGGGACAGCTCAGCTCCGTGGTCTGGTGGTACCACCCGCACTCGGCCGGGCTCAGCGAAATAAACGCCGGCCTGATGGGGCCCATCGTCATCACCGCCAAAGGCAAGGCCAGACCCGACGGCAGCCCGAAGGATGTGGACCGGGAATTCGCCACCTCATTCATGATCTTCGATGAACTGCGCGGACAGGACGCCGGGCTCTTCCATGCCATCAACGGCTACGTCTTCGGAAACCTTCCCGGTCTGGTCATGAAAAAAGGTGAGACGGTCCGCTGGTATGTGATGGCGATGGGTAATGAAAAAGATCTGCACACGCCGCACTGGCACGGATTGACAGTAAGCGACCCGCTCCGGCACATGGACGTGGTGGAACTGCTTCCCGCCACTACTCTCTCGGTGGATATGGTGGCCGACAATCCCGGAGTATGGATGTTCCATTGTCATGTGGCGGACCACATGGAAGCGGGCATGATGAGCACCTTTACCATCTACGAGCCGCCGGCCCGTTCGTGCCCGCTGAAATTCGTGGCGGGAAATTTCTGGAACACGCCGGGGAAATATTCGGTGCGGGTGAAAAACACAAGTGGAAAGCCGATCAAACAGTGGGACCTGACCTCCGAGCATTTTCTGGCGCCGCAATACCTGCACCGTCCCTTTGACGCCAATTGGCCGGCGTCAGGGCCGATCGCAGCCGGAGCCGAGCAGACGCTGGAAAAAGATGCGTACCTGCAGGGCGGCGATTCGATTCTGGGCTGGGCGTTGTTCCCGCGAAAAATTTCATACGAGGACGGCACCACCTGGGAACCGCAGCAGCGCGGCGAGTGCTTTCAAGTTTATTGGCGCGACCAGGACCACCCCAACCTGATGGTGTTACCGCCTTCGATAGGTGAGATCGCGCATCCTGACTAAACGGGGAGCACGGCAGGGACAAGTCGCACCAAGATTCCAAACAAATCAAAGTTAGAGATGGTCAACTTCATTCCGGCATCTCCCACCCTGTCTCTCCAAAAAACGGAGAGACGAGGGTGCGGCACCCCTGTGTGGGTCGGACACTCCCTTCGACTTCGCTCAGGGCAGGCTCTGTCCGACGCTTTTGGCT
>DATGYF010000009.1:0-2888 GCA_035298145.1 Terriglobales bacterium
CCTGCTGGCGGCCATGCGCTTTTTCACCGCGGGCCTGGTCATGTACGCCTGGCTGCGGCTGCGTGGGACGCCGGCGCCAAACCGGCGGGAGTGGATTGCCGCCGCCGCGCTGGGAGGGCTCATCTTCGTAGTCGATTACGGTTGCCTGTTCTGGGCCGAACAGCGCGTCCCTTCGGGCATCGCGGCGGTGGTGCTGGCCACCATCCCGGTATTCATCACGCTGATGGAAATCGTCTTTCTCAGGACGCAAAGGCTCACCGTCCGCCTCGCGCTGGCACTGCTTGTGGGCCTGTGCGGTGTCGCGGTGCTGATGAACCATTCGTTTTCGCTGGGCGAAGTTCCGATTAATCGTGCCGGCGCCATCGCCTTGCTGGTGGCAGCGGTGACCTGGTCGATCGCTACGATCTTTACCCGCCGGCTGCCGCTTCCGGCATCGAAGCCAATGAGCGCGGCTGCCCAGATGCTCACCGGCGGAGCGCAACTGTTCGTGCTGACGGTGGTCGCAGGTGAGTTCAGGGGCTTCCGAGTGCAGGCGGTTTCGTGGGACGCGTGGTTCGCACTGGTTTACCTGATCATCGCGGGCTCGATCATAGGCTTCACGGCTTATGTCTGGCTGCTGCATTGGGAGTCGCCGACCAAAGTGGGCACTTACGCGTACGTCAATCCGGTGGTGGCGGTGGCGTTGGGATATTTTCTGGGCGGGGAGGCGGTGGGGCCGCGTACGCTGCTGGGGACGCTGCTGGTGCTGGTGAGCGTGGTGGCGATAACTACCATGAAGAAAATCAAGGCACCGGCCCAAAGTTCAACCCCCGGTCAACTGATTGAGAACACGGGAGAACAACCTGTTTGAGATGTATATACGTGAGTATATACTCAGGGAAGGGTCAATCCTAATGCCAGCCATTCGGTCGCAACTCGTCAGTTGGGTAACAGTCAGGCGGTCCGCATTCCGAAGACCGTAATCAAGCAGGCGGGTCTGCAGGAAGGTGACGAACTTGAAATTCAAGTTCGAGAAGGTTGTATTACGATTGAATCGACGCGCCCGAAGCTGACGCTGGAGTCCCTGGTCGCGGGCATCACCCGAAAGAATCGTTACCCAGAGCAGGGCTGGTCCGAGCCGGTGGGCAAGGAAGTCTGGTAGTGGCCGCCTACGTTCCCGACGCCGGGGACATAATCAAAATAAATCTGGACCCACGAAACGGTCACGAGCAAGGTGGCTGGCGTCCTGCACTTGTGCTCTCTCCCCGAATCTACAATGCCAAGACCGGACTCGCTGTTGTAGTTCCAATTACCAATCGGGAGAAAGGCTACCCTTTCGAAGTCCCGCTCCCGGGGCAGATAAAGACCACGGGAGTTGTTCTCGCCGACGCGGTCAAGAGCGTTGACTGGCGGGCACGCAACGCCAAATACGCCGACACTGCGCCGCCAGAGGTGATGGAGGCAGTGCTGGAGCGTCTCCGGGCCCTGCTGGGCCTGGGTGAGTCATAGTCTCCTACGGCCGCGTCATTCTCTCCGGCTTCATCAACTGATCGAACTCCTCGCCGGTGAGAAAACCCAACTTCAATGCCGCTTCGCGCAGGCTGCTGTGTTCGACGTGGGCGGTGTGGGCGATTTTGGCGGCTTTGTCGTAGCCGATCTTTGGGGTCAGTGCGGTCACCAGCATCAATGAGTTCTTCAGGTTCGCATCCACCTTGGCGCGATCAACCTCGATGCCCTTGATCATGAATTCGACGTATCCGTGGCAGGCGTCGGCGATCAAGGTGACCGAGTGCAAAAAGTTGTAGATCATCACCGGCTTGTAAACATTCAGCTCGAAGTTGCCTTGCGAGCCGGCGAAGCCGACGGCGGCAGTTGCGCCGTGGACCTGCACGCAGACCATGGTCATGGCTTCGCACTGCGTGGGGTTCACCTTGCCGGGCATGATCGACGAGCCAGGCTCGTTCTCCGGAATGAAAAGTTCACCCAGGCCGGAGCGCGGGCCGGAAGCCAGCCAGCGGATGTCGTTCGAAATCTTCATCAGCGAAGCGGCTAGGGTTTCCATCGCGCCCTGGGCAAAGACCAGTTCGTCATGCGCTGAAAGCGCGGCGAATTTGTTGGGATGGGAGCGGAAGGGAAGCCCGGTAAGTTCGGCGATCTTTTTTGCCGCGCGCTCGGCGAATTCAGGATGCGCGTTCAAACCCGTACCTACCGCGGTCCCGCCGATGGCGAGATCGTAAAGACCATCGAGGGCCTGCTGCAGCCGCTTGATGTCTCGCTCCAGCAGGCTGGCCCAGCCGCCGAATTCCTGTCCGAAAGTCAGGGGCACCGCGTCCTGCAAATGGGTGCGGCCAATTTTGACGATATCGCTGAATTCTTTGGCCTTGGCCGCAATGGCATCGTGCACTGTCTGGATGGCGGGAATCAGGGCGTCCTTCACCCGCTCCGCGGCCGCGATGTGCATGGCGGTGGGGAATGTGTCGTTGGAGGATTGCGACATGTTGACGTCGTCATTGGGATGAATCGGCTTCTTCGATCCCAGTTCGCCGCCTGCCAGTTCGATGGCTCGGTTGGCGACGACCTCGTTGACGTTCATGTTGGTCTGGGTGCCGCTGCCGGTCTGCCAGATGCGCAGCGGGAACTGGTCGTCGAGTTTGCCGGCGATGACTTCATCGGCGGACTGAACGATAAGTCTGGCTTTGTCGGGGGAAAGCTTGCCCAGGTCCTGGTTGACCAGCGCGCAGGCCTTTTTCAGGGTGCCAAAGGCGCGGATCAACTCCGGCGGCATGGTGTCGCGGCCGATGTTGAAGTGCAGGAGTGAGCGCTGGGTCTGCGCGCCCCAATAGACGTGGGCCGGGACGTCGATTTGTCCCATGCTGTCGGATTCAGTACGCGTCTTCGGTTTCGCGGGC
>DATGYF010000010.1:0-3314 GCA_035298145.1 Terriglobales bacterium
GCCTGGATTGCGGTGCGCGGATCGTTTGATCCACGAATCCTGCTGCTTACCGCAGCGGTCACGTTCTGGGTCGCAGGTTTTGATGTGCTCTATGCCTGCCAGGACTACGAATTTGACCGGGAGGCCGGCCTGCACTCCATCCCGCGCTACTTCGGGATCCAGCGTGCCCTCTGGATCGCGCGCTTGTTCCACCTGCTCATGCTGGTCCTGCTGATGGGACTGGTGATGGCTTTCGGACTCGGCAGTCTGGCGGTGGCGGGTGTGATCGTTGTGGCACTGCTTCTGGCTTATGAACACTCTCTGGTATCGTCCGACAATCTGTCCAAACTGAATGCGGCGTTCTTCACCATGAACGGCGTAGTCTCGGTTGTGTTCTTTCTTTTCATCGCTGGCGATCTGCTGCTGCGGAAGTAGCCGGAAACCGGAGGCAGGTGTGGGTCGGACACTCCTGTCCGACGGCTTTGATCTTGGTTTACGGTTTTGGGACTGGCGGGTTCAGTTGGTTACGAAATCACTATTACCAGACCGCTAAAATCAAATTCAAAGGCGTCGGACAAGGGTGTCCGACCCACACCGGCCCAAATGCTATCATCAAGGTGTGTCCATGACGCATTCCTTCCAGACTGACGACGCCCGGCTGGGGCCAGTGCATGACAAGGTTGTGGCTGGTGAGCGGCTGAATACCGATGACGCTCTCGCCCTCTACCGTACCGGCGATATTCTGGCGGTAGGCTGGATGGCCAACCATGTCCGCGAACGCATGCACGGCGACAAGACCTATTTCAACGTCAACCGCCATCTGAATCCCACCAATGTTTGCGTGGCGGCCTGCCGGCTGTGCGCTTTCGGGCGCAAGAAAGACACTCCGGGCGCCTATACCATGGCGCTGGAAGAAGCTTTTGAAACCGCCGCGTCTGGCTACACTGAGGCAGTCACGGAATTTCACATCGTCGGCGGCCTGCATCCTGATCTGCCGTTCCAGTATTTTCTCGACCTGATTTCAGGCCTCAAGCAGCGATTTCCGCAGGTCCATCTCAAGGCCTTCACCATGGTCGAGGTGGCTTATCTGTCGAAGCGGGCCAAGCTTTCGATTCGAGAGACGCTGGAACAGCTGAAAGCAGCGGGCGTGGATTCACTGCCTGGCGGGGGTGCGGAGATTTTTGCCGACCGGGTGCGCCATATTATCTGCGACCACAAGATCGACGGCGACCAGTGGCTGGATACGGCAAAGCTGGCCCATCAGATGGGATTGAAGTCGAATGCCACCATGCTCTACGGCCACGTGGAAAACGACGAAGACCGGGTTGACCACCTGCTTAAGCTGCGCGCCCTGCAGGACGAAACTCACGGCTTCCAGACGTTTATTCCGCTGGCCTTCCATCCCGATAACACTCCGCTGCAACACTTGCCCAGGACCAGCGGCATGCTCGACATCAAGCAGATCGCCGTCAGCCGGCTGGTGCTGGATAATTTTCCCCACGTCAAAGCCTACTGGCAGATGATGACGCCGAAAATCGCGCAGATTGCGCTGCGCTTCGGCGCCGACGACATTGACGGGACCGTGATCGAGGAAAAAATCTATCACGATGCCGGAGCGACCACTCCGCAAGGCATGCGACGCCAGGACCTGGTTCGCCTGATCCGTGAAGCGGGCAGGGAACCGGTGGAGCGCGACACGCTGTACCGGCCAGTCACGCGGACGGAGACGATAGTGACCGTTGCTGTGTAGCCGGGCGGAAGGTTCAACAGAGTTTCTGGAAATTTTCGACGGACATTTCAACATCACGCAGAATGGCTCGAAGCAGGCCCGGGCCAATTGTTTCTCTGGAATGTAGCGGGACTACCGTGGTCCGTCCATCCTGATGCCTCAGAACGGCATGGCTGCCGCGAGTCCGAACCACCGTAAAGCCTGCTTGTTGAAGGATTCGTATAATTTCCTTGCCCTTGAGTCGGGGAAGGCGGGTCATAGAGAAATCTGTTGGATACCAACTAACTCCAGCGAACCGAATCGGTTGTCCTCGCTGCCCAGGCAAACCTCTATAGCTTCTCGGACGCGCTTCATCAGCGTGTCCAAGGTTTTCGCCTGGGTGTGGCAGCCCCGCAGAGAAGGGACGGTGGCCACATAAAAACCTTCCTCGTCACGTTCAATGACGACAGTGAACTTTCTCCCCCGTTTCATCACTTTTGCCATGGGCCAATCTTAACACGCGAACAAAGCAGCCCTTCTGTGGAATGGTCCACGGTCTTGATCGGGGCCTGAAGGCCAGCCTCCCTGAACTGACCCGACTTTTCGTTCCTTCTCTTTTTCGCGCCCGGGTGTAGAATCCGATTAGTAAGGACGACAAAGCTTCACGGGACCCGCTACCCGTGTTCTGAGGCTTGGCATGAATGTCCACATCAGCTATAAGCTGCGTAAGACACCTGATCTCGAAAAAGAAATCAATCACCTGGTGGAAAAACTGCGCAAACGGCTGCAGGTTTTTCGGCCTGAGCTGCTGCACCTGAAGGCCGTGGTGGAGCAAGCTTCTCCGCGCAAGGCGGTAACTGTGTCCCTGAACCTGCGCATGCCTTCGGGGCAATTGGCGGCGCACTGCTCGGCTCCGACGGCGCGGGCAGCGATCAAGGCTACCTGCGATGATTTGCTGCAGCAGACCACCCGCCACAAAGACTTGCTGCGGAGTTCGCACAAGTGGACGCGGCGCCGCTCCATCGGGTCCAGGCCCGAAGCCCAGGTCCCGTTCGAGCAGACCCTGGCTTCGGTGCGTCCATCGACTGTATCCGCCGAGGACATACGCTGTTACGTGAACGCGAATCTTTCCCGGCTGGAGCTCTTTGTCGAGCGTGAGCTGTATTTTCGCGAGGCGGCCGAGCAGATCGTCCCTGATTCCATCACCAAGGACGACGTGATCGACGAGGTCATCGCCGGCGCCCTGGGCGATGGAGGAGACAAGCCTGACAAGCTGGCCTTGGAGCCGTGGTTGTACCGGCTGGCAATCCATGCTATCGGCGACCTGCAGGCCCGGAGCTCCGATAACGTGATTTCGGTCCACCTCGAAGATTCGGCGCGCATGCCCAACGTGCGGGCCAGTGACGAGCCCGAACTGCAGTTCCATCAGCCGGATGAAACCCTGACCCGGGAAAGCGTAATTCCCGACCGCCGCACCTCCACGCCGGAGGACATCGCTTCCTCCGACGAAATGAACCGGCTGGTGGAGTTTGCCCTGGCCGCCGCCCGGCCGCGAGACCGCGAGGCCTTCATCCTGCACACGGTGGAGGGATTTTCGGTGGCCGAGATCTCTGCCATCACCGATCGC
>DATGYF010000011.1:0-3988 GCA_035298145.1 Terriglobales bacterium
GGTTTCGACCGTCTATGAAGCATGACGGATAATCGAAACTTGCTCACACTCACTCCGGAAGAGAAACAGGACTTAGAACGTTGGGCTCAGTCGCGGACTTTGCCAGCCGGGGACGTGTTCCGCGCGCGGCTCATCTTGGCCTTGGCCGAAGGCCAGAGCTATCGCGAGATTGCCAAAGGCATGCGAACCAGTGCCGCCACCATCGCACGTTGGAGAACACGCTTCGAGCAGGATCGGTTGGCTGGACTGGAAGGACGGCATCAGGGCAGCAAGCCCCGTACCGCTACGCCCGCCGTGCAGGCGCGGGTGGCGCGGCGGGTGCAACAGAAGCCGCGCGACGGAAGCACGCACTGGTCGTGCCGTAGATTGGCCCGCGAGTTGGGAGTAAGCAAGTCGACGGTACAGCGCATTCTGACGCAAGCCCGCCTGAAGCCGCACCGCTTGCAACGCTACCTGGCCAGTGACGATCCCGACTTTGAAGCCAAAGCAGCGGACATCATCGGTCTGTACTTGCATCCGCCGCAGCATGCAGCCGTGTTCTGCGTCGACGAGAAGACGGCGATTCAGGCCCTGGACCGGCTCGATCCCGTGCTGCCCCTTTCGCCGGGGCGAGCGGAACGGCATGGCTTTGAGTATTACCGTCACGGCACCCTGTCGCTCTATGCCGCTTTGGATGTGCAGACCGGCAAGGTGGCCGGCAAGACCGCGAAACGGCACACCAGCGCGGAGTTCATTGCCTTTTTGAGTGAGTTGGTGAACCAAGCCCGCTGGGCGAAGCACATCCACATCGTGCTGGACAATCTCTCGGCCCACAAGACCAAGGCCGTGGAGGAATTTCTGGAGCACAACCCGAAAGTCCGGTTCCACTTCACCCCCACCTACTCCTCCTGGTTGAATCAGGTCGAGTTGTGGTTTGCCAAGATCCAGCGTGACGTCATTGCCCGTGGCGTTTTCACCTCGGTCGCCGATCTAGCCCGCAAGCTGCGGAAATACATTCGCGCCTACGCGAAATCGGCTAGACCGTTTCGCTGGACTTATACTGATCCCTGGCGTCGAATCCGTACTTACGAAATCACCGGGACACCTTACCTAGCGTGTAAAATATCGAACCTTACACTGACTCGGCGGCGTCGTCCCTGATCCACCGAAAAAACTCGCGGTCTCTTCGTCTTCAATATCTTGCGGGCGATTCACGCGGCAGTGCTTTCGCGCACGGTACAAATCGCCTCACCGAAACCCACGCTCGGTGCAATGTCGTCGAGGACGCTCCGTCGGATTCCAATCGCACCAGACCTCAATCCCAAACTTGTTGTGTGCCCTTCGGAACCCATTCCCCTCCGATCAAATCGGCACACGCGGACCTTGGAGCAGAGGCAAAGCCACCACACACTAGAGACCCGCCCTTGTAGCACAGTTACTTTCGTTACGGGCTTTGAAACTTCCTTCCTCAAGTAGGCCCCCGGGTCGAGCTACGATCAAGATTCCGCATCAGGAGGTATCAATGAATAGGTGCTTGGCCCTGTATAGTTTCTTGCTCCTTCTTCTCTTCGCATCAGTTGCCTGCTCGACAAGACCCGCAGGTGAAAAGACAGAAGCTTCCTCGACGTCATCCACATCCACGTCCGGCGGCAAACAGGTTGCCCTCCCCGCAGGTACCGTTGTCACCGTTCGCCTGGTTAGCGCCGTGGGCTCGAAGATCAGCGCAGAGGGAGAGCACTTCAGCGCCACCGTGGCGACCCCGGTGCGACTAGATGGCAAGGTAGTGGTACACGCAGGAGCCCAAGCCTTGGGCAGAGTTGTCCAAGCTGTACCCCAGGGCCGCTTTAAGGGTGCCGCCGTACTGCGTCTCGTACTCGAATCCGTCAGCGTAAACGGTGACAGCTACGACGTGCAGACAAGCTCAGTCAGCCGCTACCAGAAGGGCAAGGGCAAACGTACCGCGACCTTCATCGGCGGCGGCGCCGGCGGCGGCGCCTTGATCGGAGGTCTTGCCGGTGGCGGCAAGGGCGCCCTCATTGGTGCAGCATTGGGAGCGGGAGCGGGAACCGCGGGAGCGGCCTACACCGGGGAGAAGGAGATTGTCCTGCCCGCCGAGTCCGCACTCAGCTTCAAACTCTCCGAACCCCTCACCATCAAGATGTAGCAATCGTTCTCAGGGTCATCGACGTCCACAATAAAGCCGCCCCACTTGGGCGGCTCTTCTATGGCAAACCTTCAATGCACCTTTGTCACTTTGAGAAGTCAGATCATTTACGTAGATTGAGAAAATGGGTCTGAACTGCTTACTGGTAACCGGCGACGCGACGCTACTGGAGGTCTTCCGGAAGGGTTTTTGCGCGACAAGTGTCGAACTCGAAATGCGCACCGATGCTGCGAGTGCCATCGAACTCTCAGCTCGGCGGCACCTGGATGGCTTCATCATTGACTGCGATGGGGTGGAACGAGCCATGGATCTGCTCGTCCAGATACGCGGCAGCCGCTCCAACAAGACATCGGTGGTCGTCGCCGTCGTGAACGGCACAACCAGCGTGAGCACGGCGGTTGATGCGGGAGCCAATTTCGTGCTCGGCAAGCCGGTTCAGGATAAGCAACTGCAAAGCCTTCTCGGCGTAGCGCTTCCCAGGATGGAACGCGAGCACCGCAGATATTTTCGCCACAAGGTTGATCTGCCTGTCGAGCTTTTGTGCTACACGGGTGAGACTTTCGCGGGGAAGCTCATCAATGTGAGTGCAGGTGGACTTGCCCTTACTCATTTTGGGCCTGTCGCAGTCGAAGGTGTCGTGACGGTGCAGTTCCGGCTTCCGAGCACGGGGCCACAGACCTTTCAAGCGAAAGCGGCGGTCGTCTGGAATGACACTGCCACTATGGGCTTACGCTTCCTCCGTATCGAGCCTGCGTGCCTTTCAGGTTTCGAGGCTTGGCTGGATTCACTCGAATCGCAGCTGCAATTCCGAGAGTCAGGGCAATCGAGCGACGCGGCGTCGAAGGAAATTTAAGAACCCACGCGCGTCATAGCGGAGCTGCTTCGCACGCTCGCCTGCGGCATCGCGGTGCCGCGAGTCATGTAAGCCGTTGACCGAGAGCGTCAGCATCTCCGTCCTCTCCGAAGGCATCTAATGCCTTTAGGGATCTTCGGATTAGCAACTTTCCAGAAGGCGAGGGCTGGGAGATGGAGGGGCTCGCTGAGTCTCACCTCGAGAAGAAGAGTCTGAAACACACCGATCGGGCCGTTCCCCAGCGACCGTCAATCAAACCGCAAGAAAGCCGAGCGGTCGAGCCGCCCGGGTTTCCCGTCCTCATCCAGAAAACTGACCTAATGGGAGAGCCGCTTAGAAATTAGAGTGGCATGGAGTACGCCAGCCTTTTCCCAGGTGCCCTTGCAGATTACGCGGTCCCCGTCCTTAACTTGGCTGGAGTCGATGTCGTTGACCTTTTTGTCGCCGTGGTACTGACTGACCCACTTCGTCGAGCTGTCGTACTGGATTGTCACTTCGGCGCTGGACGATTCCGTCTTACGTACAGTCAGCGTCGACTTGTCCGGATCGCCTCTCACGACGGTACCCTCCCACCTTGCCTCTTTCGCCATCTTCTCTTTGGCCGGAGCCTCTTGCCCGAACACCGCTGTAGACAGCGGAAGGGAAAGTAGAGATGCGAATAGTACAGCGAGTAGCTTGTTCCCCATGAGATTACCTCCTTTTTCATCGGAAGGATCAGGGTGTTGCGGGAAAAACAATAAACCCCCGGACGGAAAAGAACAATACCCATGGCAAATGGCGTAGAACCAAGGCGTGGCGGCGGCGCTTCTCCTGAGAGATGGGATTTGGTGGTTGCTGCCTGGCCCATCTTGAATTTGTCCAATTGGGGCGCAAAGGAGTAGACTCTGCCCGGTATCCGAGGGAGGCTTTCGATGAACGTACTTCGCCTTCGGTGCCGCGGCTCGATTCTGGCCGTGGTAGCGTGTCTGACTTGCCAGCTCTTCGTGGTTGCC
>DATGYF010000012.1:0-3619 GCA_035298145.1 Terriglobales bacterium
GTCGTCGGCATAGAACACGGCGTTCGAGTATTCGCGGCGCAGATCGTCTTCCACGTATTTGCGCGTGAGCGCGGCGCCGCCACAGATCACCGGGAATTCCAGTTTCTGGCGCTCCAGGTCCTGGATCACGTACTTCATCTCAAGCGTCGATTTCACCAGCAGGCCGCTCAGTCCGATGGCATCGGCCTTGTTCTCCATCGCGGACTTGATGATGACGTCGCCAGTCTGCTTGATTCCCAGGTTGATGACCTTATATCCGTTGTTCGAGAGGATGATGTCCACCAGGTTCTTGCCAATGTCGTGGACGTCTCCCTTCACCGTGGCCAACACGATGGTGGCCTTTTGCGAGCCCGCCTTCTTCTCCATCTTGGGCTCGAGATAGGCGACCGCCTGCTTCATCACTCCGGCCGAGTCGAGAACGGACGGCAGTTGCATTTTGCGCGCGCCAAACAGATCGCCTACCGTGCGCATGCCATCGAGCAGGACGTTGTTGATCAGGTCGAGCGGCGAATACTGGATCAGCGCCTCTTCCAGTATTTCTTCCAGAGTCTTTTTGTGGGCGCCCTCGCCCACGGCTTTTTCGCCGTTGATGATCGCAAACTTCAGCTTGTCTTCGACGGAAAGAGTTTCGACGTGTGCTTTTGTCTCCGTTTGCCCTTTGCCTTTCTTGCCGGCAAAGTGGTTCATGTATTTCTGCAGCGGATCGCCGTCAGAGGCGGCGTCGCGGTAGATCAGCTTCAAAGCAAGGTCAACTTCTTCCTGAGGAATCTTGTATAACGGATAGATTTTGGAATAGTTAACGATGGCCATATCGAGACCATTGTTGACCGCTTCGTGCATGAAGACCGAGTTCAGCACGCGGCGCGGATAGGCATCGAGCCCGAAAGAAATGTTGCTGACGCCGAGAATCGTCTTCACGTCGGGCAGTTCTTGCTTGATGCGCTTCACCGCCTCCAGAGTCTCGATTCCAGCCGAGCGGTAATCTTCCTGCCCGGTAGTGATGGGCAGAGTCAGGGCATCGAAGATAAGGTCGATGCCGCGCAGTCCGTATTTTTCCGTTGCCAGTTTGTAGATGCGTTTGGCAATGGCGACCTTCTTGTCAGCGGTGAGGGCCATTCCGTCTTCATCAATGGTCAACGCAATCACAGCCGCACCGTAACGCCGAGCCATGGGCAGGACTTTGGAAGTACGCTTCTCGCCATCCTCCAGGTTGATGGAATTGATGATGGCTTTGCCCGGAATGCGCTTCAGCGCTTCTTCAACTACGTCGGCCTCCGTCGAATCGACAAGGATGGGCGCCGGAACGCGGGTGGCAACTTTTTCCAGAATGGAAGAGATGTAACCCTTTTCATCCTCGCCCACAATGGCGCAGCACAAGTCGAGCATGTGCGAGCCTTCGTTGACCAGCTTCTTGGCCATGGCCAGAATGTCGTCGTACTTTTTTCCGCGCACCAGGTTGCGGAAGTTTTCCACCCGCGTGGTGGTATTCATTTCTTCGGCGACGACCAGCGGCTTGGGATCGAGATCGAGCGGGACGGAAGTGTAGGCGCTCGACGCGGCCGCCGCAGGCTTGACCTCGCGTTTGGCGGGCTCCAGGTCGCCCACGGCTTCGACAACGGCTTTCAGGTGCTCGGGCGTGGTGCCGCAGCATCCGCCCACAATACTCACCCCGTACTCGGTGACGAAACGTTTGTGATATTGCGCCAGCTCGGCGGGGCTGAGCTTGTACACCGCGCGCCCGCCTTCGTTGTGCGGGAGTCCGGCGTTGGGCAGAATCGAGATCAGCTTGCTCGAATTAAGTCCGAGAAAGCGAACCGCGTCGTTCATTTCCTTGGGACCGGTGGCACAATTCAAGCCGATCACATCCACGTCAAAAGGTTCGAGAGCGGTGAGTGCGGCGCCGATCTCGGTGCCGAGGAGCATGGTGCCGGTGGCTTCGAGCGTGACTTGCACCGTGACCGGCAGGCGCTTGCCGGTTTTCTGCATGGCGTCAAAGATGCCGACCAGCACGGCTTTTGCCTGCAGCAGGTCCTGGCAGGTTTCGGCCAGCAAAATGTCCACGCCGCCTTCGATCAGCGCGGCCGCCTGTTCGGTGTAACCCGCCACCATGTTGTCGAAGGTGATGTGCCCCAGCGAAGGCAGCTTAGTGGTCGGCCCGATCGATCCGGCGACAAAACGTGGCTTGTCTTTGGTGGAAAATTGCTGAGCGACCTCTTTCGCAATCTTCGCGGCGGCGATGTTAATCTCCGCCACCTTGTCCTGGAGATCGTACTCAGCCAACACCACGCGGGTGGCGCCGAAAGTGTTGGTTTCGACCACGTCACAGCCGACTTTGAAAAAGTCAGCGTGAATGTCCTTGATAATGTCCGGACGGCTCAAGACCAACAGTTCGTTGCAGCCTTCCTTGCCCCAGAAATCGTCCACACTGGGGTTGCGGAACTGGATGTTAGTCCCCATGGCGCCGTCGTAAATGACGACGCGGTCGCGTACGGTTTGGAGAAAGTCAGACATTGTAAAGCTATCAGCTGTCAGCTCTCAGCCTCAGCAACAATCCAGAACTTTTAGACATCTCTTTGCCCTATCGGTGTGAATCCGCGCAAATCCGTGGCCAAGAATTTCGCGGCCGCATTAAAACAAACGCCGGCCCGCTGTGGGACCGGCGTCTGATCCTCTGACAGAACCTATTGAAGTTTAGCTCCCCTGTACAGGCAACGTAGGCGCGCCAGCTCCCACTTCATCGCGATTGAATACTGCGTTGGCTCCCATATGCGCCGGCATGGGGGCCAGCATCTGCTCTTTGCGATACACCAGGTTGCTGGCATTGAAACTGGCGATCTCGAAGCCGTGCCCGTGGGTAATGGCGTCGGTGGGGCAAGCTTCCACGCAATAGCCGCAGAAGATGCATCGATTGTAGTCAATGTTGTAGACATGAGCGTAGCGCTCTGCTCCGCTCACCCGCTTCTCGGCCGTGTTTTCCGCCGCCTCGATGTAAATGCAATTCGAGGGGCAGGCAGCCGCGCACAGGAAGCAGGCCACACACTTTTCCAGACCATTCTCGTCACGCTGCAGCACGTGCACGCCGCGATAGCGCTCCTGAAACCTGGCTCCCTTGAGCGGGCCCGGCCCGTCGGGATAGTTCTCCACCACCGTGGGCTCAAACATCTCCCGGAAGGTAATGCTCATGCCTTTGGCGATGGCCGCAATGTTCTGAAGCACCGACATACCTCTCTAGTATACCGAAACCGCTGTTGCCCGTGTGGCGCGGGCGCCCTCGCCCGCGGCTTTTGCTGTGGAACCCGAAGTTCGCGGATGGGTGCGTCCGCGCCACACAGTTGTATTGCACAACCCGGAGGTATATCGTTTGAGTCCTACAAGTTTCCTGGGCGGACCTACAAAGGCGCGCTGGAGTGTAGCGTGTCCACTTCGTTTAATAATCGTTTCGAGAGGAGAAACACATGCCTGATCAATTCGAGCAACTCAAGCAAAAATACCAGCCCGTTCTGACCAAGATTCAGCAGGAAGGCGCAGAACTGCAGAACCTGAATCTGGATGGCAACCAGCTTTACCTGAAGGCGACGGCGGTTTCAGAGGCCAGCAAGAACCGCATCTGGGATGCGAT
>DATGYF010000013.1:0-4627 GCA_035298145.1 Terriglobales bacterium
TTCGAACGAGGCAGCAGGAAGAAACCAGAGGTAGGGAATCCAAGCCTCGAAGAAGAGCCGGGCAAGCCGGAGATCAAACTGAGCGAGCGCGGCTTCGGCACTGAGTTGCGCACCGATCCAGTCTTTCTCGGATTACAGAAGACCCGCCTGTTCGATCCGCTTTTATTTTTCCCCGGCACCAACGACCAGGCCGGCGACTACCGCGCCAGCGGCTGCAGCGCCTGTCACGTGGTGTACGCCAACGACCGTTCGCCAGAACACTCCGGCGCCTACGCGGCGGTGGGAAATACGGGACAGACGGCCACTGCTGATCCCACTATCCCGCGAAATCAGTCCGGACATCCCATTCGCCACCAGTTCACGCGCTCGATTCCGTCCAGCCAGTGCATGGTCTGTCACATGCACCCGGGAACGAACATGGTCGCGACTTATTTCGGCTACACGTGGTGGGACAACGAAATGGATGGCGAGCACATGTGGCCCGCCCAGCAACGCAATCCCAGCGCAGCCGAGCAGAATCAAATTCAGACTCGCAATCCCGAGCGCTCTGCGGTCCGCGGCCTGTGGTCGGACCCGGACTTCCTGGAGAAAACTGGCACCACCGAGTTCAACCGCCAACTGCAACACACCCAGTTTGCCGACTTCCACAGCCATGGCTGGATTTTCCGCGCCGCGTTCAAGCACGACCGTAAGGGCAACCTGCTCGATCAAGATGACAAGACTGTTTCGTTCAACGATCCTGACAAGTTTGGGAAGGCGGTGCACCTCAAAGACATCCATCTGGAAAAGGGAATGCACTGCATCGATTGCCACTTCGAGCAGGACAGCCACGGCAATGGCAAACTGTACGGAGAAACGCGTAACGCCATTGAGATTGATTGTGTGGATTGCCACGGCACCATTCAGCAGCGCGCAACGCTGACAACGTCCGGCATTGCCGCTCCAAAAGGCGGCACCAACCTGGCCGGGCTGCGCACTCCATGGCAGGAGCGCCGTTTCTACTGGCAAGACGGCCGCCTCTATCAACGCTCCATGCTGGAGAAAGAGAAAGAGTGGGAAGTGGTGCAGGTCCTGGACACCATCACGCCCGGGGCGCAGCATTACAGCGAGAAATCACGCCTGGCCAAAACCATTCAGCAGGACGGCCAAACCTGGGGAGAAGCGCCGCCAAAGGATTCGCCCGCAGAGTCAAAGCTGGCACATCCCAACAGCAAGATGACCTGTTACACCTGCCACTCATCCTGGGCGCCTACCTGCTATGGATGTCATCTTTCGATGACCGCGAACCAACGCATGCCCATGCTGCACAACGAGGGCCTTACTACGCGCAACTGGACTTCCTACAATTTTCAAGTTCTGCGCGACGACATCTACACCCTGGGAATCGACGGCACGGTAACCGGCAACCGGGTGGCGCCGGTGCGGTCGGCATGTGCGGTGCTGGTCAGTTCGCAGAACAACGACCGCGACTGGCTCTACTACCAGCAGCAAACGGTTTCCTCCGAAGGCTTCAGCGGACAGGCCTTCAGCACCTTCGTGCCTCACACGGTGCGCGCGAAAGAGACCAAAGGCTGCACCGATTGCCACGTCTCGCGCGCCAACGACAACAATGCCTGGATGGCGCAACTTCTGCTCCAAGGCACGAACTTTATGAACTTTATCGGCCGCTTTGTTTTTGTGGCCGCTGGAAAGCACGGCTACGAGGCCGTGGCCGTCGCCGAACATGACGAACCTCCGGCGGTAATTGGCAGCGACTTCCAGAAAATCGCCTATCCGGAAGATTACAAGAAACATCTTGCCGCTCGCAGCGAGCTTGAAGAGGCTTACGATCACGCCGGCAACGAGGTCCTGGACGTACAGGCCCGGGGAGAATATCTGTACGCAGCCATGGGCAAGGGTGGTTTCCGCATATTCGATATCGCGAACATCGACAACAAGGATATTTCCGAACGCATGATTACCGCGCCGGTTTCTCCGTTGGGCCAGCGTTTTTACCTGCCCACGAAATACGCCACGGCGGTGGCGACACCCACTACGCTTGGGGTTGATCCCCTGCGCAGCCATCGCGTAGAGAACGAAGAACAGAGTGTTCATCTCATGTATGGCTTCCTCTATGTGGCTGACAAGTACGAAGGCCTGGTGATCGTCGGCGATCCCAATCTGAAAGGCAAGAGCCCAGGTGTGGGCACACTACTCGACGGCAATCCCGCGAACAATTTTCTCAAGCGGGCCGCAACTTTCAATCCGGAGGGCGCGCTGAACGGTGCACGGCGCATTACCATCGCCGGGACCTACGCCTACATCCTGTGTGATCGCGGCTTGGTGGTGGTTGATCTCGACCATCCGCTGCAGCCCAGGATCGTGGCGGAAATCGGCGCGCCGTTTCTGACCCAACCACGTGGCCTCGCCATCCAGTTCCGCTACGCGCTCGTGGTTGACGCGCAGGGACTCAAAGTGCTGGACGTTACCAATCTGTCTCAGCCCAAGACTGTGCCTGGCGCGTTAGTTCCGCTCGCCGATGCGCGCAACATTTACGTGGCTCGCACCTACGCCTACGTGGCGGCCGGGAAACAGGGCATGGCGATCGTGGATGTGGAGCATCCCGAGCAGCCGCGTCTGGATGAAATCTTCAACGCCGGAGGCTCGCTTAACGACTCCAACGATGTGATGCTTGGCATGGTGAGCTCCAGCCTTTTCGCTTACATCGCCGACGGAGAGAACGGGCTAAAGGTCGTGCAACTGTTCTCGCCCATCGATAACCCGGCATTCAGTGGATTCAGTCCGCGTCCCACGCCCAAGCTCATCGCCAGCTATCGCACTCGCGGTCCGGCAGTGGCTATTTCCAAGGGAATTGATCGCGATCGCGCCGTCGATGAGAGCGGCAACCAGCTGGCTGTATTTGGGCGTCGGGGTGCGCGTCCCTTCAACCGTCAGGAGATGGAGCGCATGTATCTGAAAGATGGAAAACTGTTTACGGTCAGCGATGATCCGCCTGGTTCGCGCGATCAGGACACCAGGGGCCAAGCCTCGTCTGGCTCCGGTCCAAAACCAACCGTGCCTTAACTGCTATTGACGGCGCTTATCTCGCAGTACAAGGTTAGCGAATGATCGCGCCCGACGAGCCATTTCTGCGGCCCCCTCGGAGACACTGGATTCCGCCGGAGATGATCAACGCTCCGCGACTCGACAGTCGGGATCCAGCCGCCCCGATCGAATCGCGCTACGCATTGCTCGTCAACCCCTTCTATCCGAAAGATGCGAATGCCAGTTTCGGAAAGCACGTGTTGACTCCTACGTTGGCATTGAGCAGCTTTGCCGCTACCACGCCCGGCCACTGGCGGGTTGAGTATTGGGACGAGAACCTGTTGGGCGGGCGTCCGCCCTTCAGCCCCATGCCGGAAGTTGTTGGAATCACCGTGCACTTGACCTTTGCGCGGCGTGCCTTCGAGTTGGCCGACTGGTATCGCAAGCGCGGCTCGAAAGTGATTCTTGGAGGACTGCACGTTCTCTCCTGTCCGCAGGAGTGTGCGCCGCATGCCGATGCGCTGGCGGTGGGAGATGGGGTTCAACTCTGGCCGCAAATCTTGCGCGACGTCGAAGCCGGCAGCTTGCGGGCCCGCTACTGTGCTACCTACGAAAGCGATTATTCAGAAGACCCGCCACCCCGCCGGTCCATCCTTCCGCGCCATAGTTTCCTGACTACTACCAGCCTGATCGCTACTCGCGGATGCCATAACCGGTGCGGCTTTTGCTATCTGGCCACCGATGGTTTGAGAATGCCGTATCGCGTCCGTGACCCCAGGCAGGTGGCGGCGGAATTCGCTGCTGACCGGCAGCCTTACGCCGTTTTTGTCGATAACAACCTCGGGTCGCGCCGGGACTACCTGCATGCGCTCTGCAGCGCGCTTCGCCCGCTCAACAAGATTTGGAGCGCGGCCGTCTCCATCGACGTAACTGACGATCCCTCGCTCATTCGCAACATGGCGCTGGCCGGATGCACGGGAGTCTTCATCGGCTTCGAGTCGCTCACGGACGACAATCTTTCCGAGGCCCACAAAAAGACGCCAAAAACTTCAGACTACGCGCGCCGGGTAAGGATGTTGCACGATTGTGGAATTCAGGTAAACGGTTCATTCGTGCTCGGGTTCGATCACGACCGCAAAGATGTTTTTGCGCGCACGGCGGATTGGGTGGAGGAAAACCGATTGGAGTGCGCCACGTTTCACATCCTTACGCCGTACCCGGCAACTCCCCTGTTCCGGCAAATGGAATCCGAGAAACGCCTTCTTCATCGCGACTGGACGCTCTACGACACCGCCCACGCCGTTTTCCAGCCCAGGCATATGGCTCCCGAAGAACTGGAACAAGGCTATGCCTGGATCTACGACCGGCTTTTCTCGCACTCATCCATCTGGCGGCGTCGCCCGCAGGATTGGAGTGCAGTGCCGCTATATCTCGGAATGTCCTATCTGTACAAACGCTCGAACCGGTTCTGGCACCAGTTGATCAAGCACGACCTGGTGCACGGCGTCTGGCGGCCGCTGGTCGAAATGACACGCCTGCGGCACGTTCAATTTCGCCGCCGCCTGGCGCAAGACATGGGCCTCGTCCGAAGTGCAGGCCAAGT
>DATGYF010000014.1:0-3526 GCA_035298145.1 Terriglobales bacterium
GCACGACCACCCCCAGGATCCGGTGGGGCCTACGGCCGAAGCGGCGGGAATTCTGTTCTCGGAATTTCACCGGCTGGGAGTGCTGGAAGCGCAGTTTTACGAGAACGACAAGAGCTTTCTCAACCGTGACAAGCCCGATCCGAATAGCGCGGTTCGGGACCGTCTCAACACGGTACTGGCCCGCGCCCAGGCCGCGGCGAGCGCCCGTCTTGCCACCAACCCCAAGGACCGGGATGCGTTATTTGCCATGACCCTTTCGTCCGGCCTGCAGGCCGACTACGCCGCCCTGATCGAAAAGCGGAACATGGCGTCATTGAAGTACACCCGCGATGCCAATGAGTGGGCGGACAAACTCCTGGCCGTGGATCCCGATTGCTACGATGCCCGCGTGGCCACTGGTTTCAGCAAATACATCATCGGGAGCATGGCGGCGCCTTTGCGCTGGGTGTTGCGGCTGGGCGGAGTTTCGGGAGACAAGAAACAGGGAATCGTGGAGTTGCAGATGACGGCCGACCATGGGCGCTATCTGGGTCCATTCGCGCGCATCCTGCTGGCCATCGCTTATGTCCGCGACAAGGACAATGGCCGCGCCCGGGAAGTGCTGGCTGCCCTGCGGGACGAGTTTCCCAAAAACCCGTTGTTCGCGCGCGAAATCGCCCGCCTGGATGCGGGTCATTAATTAAGCATTAAAGGCTCAATCCTGGTTCGGCAGGATTACTGCGGGTGCCCGACCCTCGTCTCTCCGGTTTTGGGAGAGACAGGGTGGGAGCTGGTGAGGGAGCTGCTGTCGTCCGAACTCCCCGCCCTGTCGTTCCGAAGTGCGGAACGACGACACCCACAGACCGGGTTCATCGGAAATTCATTGCCTTGTAACAGTCCTGTAACATTCACGGCGTAAAACTGCCCCATTAACTAATAAGGAGGAACATCGAGTGATACGCCGCATTGCGCTTCTCTGTGTTGTTCTGGCTGTGCCCGCTTTCGGTCAGACGACTTTGAATGGGGCCGGCGCTACCTTCCCGAATCCGATGTACCAGAAGTGGTTCAGCGAATACCACAAGGCCCATCCGGAAATTCAATTCAACTATCAGTCGATCGGAAGCGGCGGCGGCATTCGTCAGGTGCTGGCCCAGACTGTGGACTTTGGCGCGAGCGACGGCCCTATGACCGACCAGCAACTGGCCGAGGCCAAGACCAAGATCCTGCACATTCCCACCGTGCTGGGCGCAGTGGTTCCCGCTTACAACATTCCCGGCGTGAACACGGAATTGAAGTTCACTCCGGAAGCGCTGGCCGGAATTTTCCTGGGTAAGATTACCAGTTGGAATGATCCCGCCATTGCCAAAGCGAACCCGGGCGTCAACCTTCCCAATCAGACCATCATCGTGGTTCATCGCTCCGACGGCAGCGGAACCACCTATATTTTTACCGACTACCTCTCCAAGGTAAGCTCCGACTGGGCCAACGGGCCGGGAAAGGGAACTTCGGTAAAGTGGCCGGTAGGACTGGGAGGAAAAGGCAACGAGGGTGTGGCCGGAATGATCCGCCAGATGCAGGGTGGGATTGGCTACATCGAACTGATCTATGCGGTGCAGAACAAGATCGATTACGGACTGGTGAGAAATGCCGCGGGGACGTTCATCAAGGCTTCGCTCGAAAGCGTCACCGCTGCCGCGGCGTCGGCCAAGAGCATGCCGGCCGACTTCCGTGTATCCATCACCAACGCGCCCGGCAAGGACGCGTATCCCATCTCCAGTTTCACCTGGCTGCTGATTCCGGAAAAGTCCAAGGACGCGGCCAAGGGAAAAATCCTGGCTAATTTCCTGACCTGGATGGTGGATGATGGCCAGAAAATGACAGCTGATCTTACCTACGCGCCCCTGCCGGAGAACGTAGCGCAAAAGGTGAAAGGCGCCATCAAGATGGTGCAGTAGCAATTGTCCGGAGTCTGAGAATAGAACGCCACCACCGGGGGACGGGCTGGGAAGCTCGTCCCCATATTCTTAAGGATCGAATCTCACGGGTCTGAAGCGGGCACTGAAGCCCGGGCAGCCCGCGGCTGTTCTATACTTATTTCGATCAAGCGCAAGCTGGGGGCGGCGACATCGGTGGATCCCCGGCCTCTTCGGTCCAGACCTGAGCCGGAATCGTCCGGGACCAGGCGGTCTCCTGAAGGATTGTTGTTTCTGCGGAATCATGGCTCGCCTCGCGCTGGACAATCCGGCCAACTACATCAACCGGGAAGCTTCCTGGCTGGCATTCAACCGCCGCGTCCTCGAAGAAGCGCAGGACCACAAGAATCCCCTGCTGGAGCGTCTGAAATTTCTTTCCATCTCAGCCAGCAACCTGGATGAGTTCTTCGAAGTACGCGTGGCCGGACTGGTGCAGCAGATTGAGGACGGATACACCGAGGCCGGACCTGACGGCCTCACTCTTCTGGAAGAGCGCGACGTGGTTTCGCGCGACACCCACGAGTTCGTGGACGATCAGTACCACTGTTGGAACGAGAAGCTGCGCCCGGCGCTGGCTGACCATGGCATCCGCGTTCTTGGCCTGCACGAACTGGAATCACGCGCTCGCGCCTTCATCGAAGAATACTGCGAGAAGGAGCTCGACCTGCTGCTCACACCGGTCACGGTGGACCCGGCGCACCCCTTTCCGCGAGTGATCAACAAGGCGCTGTGCGTGGCTTTTCTGCTGCGCCGCCGCCGCCGCTCTGCCCTGACCTATACCGGCGTGGTCACGGTGCCGCGAGCTTTGCCGCGCCTGGTGCGGCTGCCCTCGGACGGGACCGACGACTTTATTTTTCTCGCCGACCTGGTGGCGTTCCATGCCTCGCGCATGTACCACGGCTACGATATTGTTTCCTCGGCCGCGTTCCGGGTCACCCGCAACAGCAACCTCTATCTGGCGGAAGAGGAATCGCGCAACCTGCTGGAGTCGGTCCGCACCGAACTGCACAACCGGCGCAAAGGCGATGCGGTGAGGCTGGAGATTGAGGCTGACGCCGATCCTGAAATCATCGAACGCCTGCGCATCAACTTCGAACTGGAACCCTGGCAGGTTTTTTCCGTCCACGGTCCGGTGAATCTGTCGCGCTTGTTCAATATTTACGAGCAGACAGCACACCCTGACCTCAAGTACAGGCCGTTTTCTCCGCGCGAATTGCGATTGACCTCCAAATCGCAGGACCTGTTCGAGGAACTGCGACGCCACGACGTTCTGCTGCACCATCCCTTCGATTCCTATGATGCGGTGGTCTCGTTCATTGAGGCCGCGGCGCAGGACCCCAGGGTGCTTTCGATCAAGCAAACGCTCTACCGGACGAACGAGCATTCGCTGATCGTGCCGGCCCTGATTTCGGCGGCAGAAAAAAAGGAAGTCACCGCGGTGGTCGAGCTCAAGGCTCGCTTCGATGAAGACACCAACATCCGCTGGGCCCGCGATCTCGAAGATGCCGGAGTGCAGGTCTTTCACGGCCTGGTGGGACTCAAGACGCACTGCAAGTTGTCCCTGCTGGTGCGGC
>DATGYF010000015.1:0-5080 GCA_035298145.1 Terriglobales bacterium
TGTCATCCTTCTATGAAAAAGGGCGTACCTGTCCATAGGTATTTGTTGCGGCGATGCGGACAGGCTTCTATTCGTGCTCGAGGCACATAAGGTATGTCCGGACTCCGCCGCTCCATCTGAGCGTCGCTCTCGAAGAGCAAGGATGACTTCGAGCTGACGGATTCCCCTTACACCGTCGCAAACTTTTGTTCGTCAAACACCACGCCGTCGCGCAGCAGGGCGTAGACCGCGATCAGCAGCTTGCGCGCCAGCGCCACCCGCGCCACGTGCTTGTGCTTTTTGCGCGCCAGCCGTTCATAGTAACGTTTCGCCGCCGGAGAACAACGCGTCGCCACCTGGGCCGCTTCCACCAGGATCCAGCGCATCCAGGGCGAACCCTGGTGCGTGATGCCGCCCCGCGCCGCCTTGCCCGCCGACTCCCGCACTCGCGGCACCAGTCCGGCGTAACTGCACAGAGCTTCTTTGTCCTGAAATCGTCCGATGTCTCCGATCTCGGCCAACAGCATCATCGCGGAACACTCCCCAATCCCTGGAATCGTCATCAACCACTCGGCCCGCTTGTCCTGTTTTGCTTTTTCACTTAGTTGCAGATTTTGTTTTTGAATTTCTTCGCTGTACCCGTCCAACAGCCGCAAACACACATTTACCGATTCCCGTGCCTGCACCGGCAGTTTCACTTCCGCCAGCCACAGGCGCCCGCGCTTGCCGAATAAATCCGTCACCGGCGAACGCAGTCCCTGCTGATGCAGCACCGCGTGCACCTGGTTCTTCAGCCGCGTCCGATGCCGCACCAACGTCGCCCGCAAACGCACCTGCTGTCGCCGCGCCTGCGTCCCCCGGTCCGCCTTCCACGACTCCGGCAACAAGTCGCAGCGCAACAAGTGCGCCAGCGTGGCCGAGTCCACCCGGTCGTTCTTCAGCTTGGCACTGGCAATCGCCTTGACCCGCTGCGGATGCACCAGCACCAGTCGCTTCACTTCCGGTTCCACCACTTCGCGAAACGCCGGCCAGAAGCCGCACGCCTCCACCGCCACCTGTACTTCCTTCCCCCGAAACTGCCGAAAATACCGCCGCAGTGCTAGCTTCTCGTTGGTCACTGTCCCCGCCTGCAGAATCTTGCCTCTTGCTTCCAACGCCGTCATGTAACAAAATCTCTGGTGAAGATCTACGCCAACGTGGATCATCTCGTGCCTCCTTCAGGGCTTGTGCTTCGAGCACGTACTCTACCCTTGGAGGCACGCTTTTTCTTGCTTTCATTACATCTGAGCGAAGAAATGCGATTCGCTTGCGAATCGCATTACGCAGTCGAAGGACCCCTACCCGCGCGGTAATGCTCTCGCGTTTTGAGGGCTTTCCGGTTGCGCAGGAAATTCCATTACCCCGGCCTCCTACGGACTAGAGGAGTCCTTCGACTCCGTAGCTGCTTCGCGAAGCGAAGCAGTTCAGGATGAACAGAGCTCAGGATGACAGCGATCGCAAATGGCAGTTATCTTTGCCGCGCGGTCGCGGCTTTGTCTTGCGGCGAGTGCAGTTGCTTCTCGGTGGCGGGACACAGATTGCGATAGGCGCAGAATTTGCAATAGAAGCCGGGCTTGGGCTGGAATTTCCCGGCGGCAACGTTTTCCGATACTTCCTCCACCCGGCTTTTCGCCGCTTCCAGTTCGCAATCGCTGCGCCGGGTCACGACCGCGCTGTTTCCTTCCAGGTTATAGAGCACCAGGCTGTCAGCGCGATATCCCCACTTCTCGCGCGCCGCCAGGGCGTAGATGGAAAGCTGCATGCTTTCGTCAGCATCCCCCTGCGATTGGGCCCTGCCGGTCTTGTAGTCGGTAATCACGACTCCCCCATCCGGCAACCGGTCGATGCGGTCGATGCGCCCAACCACCGTGACCTCGCCTACTTTGACATCGAAGAATTCCTCGGTGTGCAGCACCTGGGGTACGGGAGTGCGGCGGAAAGGGGTCAGAAAATCTCTTAGCTGCTGCACTCCCTGCGCCTCGTAGAGGTCATGCTGGTAGCGGTCCTGCATGCCGGCCTGGGCGAGATCGTCGCGGAAGAACTGGATCAGGTCGTCGTCCGCCATCGGCCGCTCCATGCGTACCGAGTCGTAATAAGCGCGCAGCACGCGATGCATGACCGCGCCATACTGCATGGCGGCAGGGACCTCGTCGGGAATTTTCCACTCTCGTTCCAGCTTGAACTGCAGCGGGCAGGTTTCATACGTCTGCACCGCGCTGGCGCTCAACCGGGAGTGCAAGCTGGCGGAGGGCGGCAGAGCCAGCCATTGGTTGGTGCGAGTCGTGGTTGCCGGGGCTGCCGCCTCGGCAAACATGTCGGTCTGAAAACCCCGGGGCCGAGCCTGCACCAGCCAGCGGCGCAGGCTTGTGTCCTTCAGCAGATCACGCAGGAAACCGGCCGGAGTGGGATCTTTCTTCCCGGTTCCTTTCTTGGCGTAGATGGTGAGCGAATCCCGCGCCCGGGTCATGGCCACGTAAAACAGGCGACGCTCTTCCTGCTGACACAATTCCTTGTCGTCGCCCTGGGCGATCGAGTCCGGGTCATACAGCTCCCGGGGCAACTCAATCAGTGCTTCCTGATAATTCAAGGGAAAGGAGCCTGAGTTGGCGCGAAGAATGAAAACGTGGGGAAACTCCAGTCCCTTGGCAGCGTGCGCCGTCATGAGGGGGACGGCATCATCGTCGCTCGACGAGAGAGGAATCACTCCGCGGGCTTCCCTGAAATATTCGAGGTAGTCGAGAAGCTCGGCAATCTCGCCGGTTTTTGTGATTGCTCTTTTCTCCCATTCGCTCACGAAGTCGAGGACCGCCTGCAGCACTCTGGAGTCGCGATTCAAAGCAAAATCTCGCACCAGGATGTTTACCGCGGCACGGCCCTTGGCGCCGGCGGCGGCAATGTCGGATCGAGTCTGCCGCACGCGCTCGAGAACCGCTCCGCCACCCTCGATCCGGGAGAGCACCAGCGCGATGGCCGAAGTGCCGGCATCGCGGGGAAGCGCCTTGATGCCGGAGCGCAGTTTTTCCGGATCGATGGCAAACTGCGGCAGCGCCGCCACTCGAAACAGACTGGCGCCATCCGCGTCCGAGACGACCGCACCCAGACAGGCGAAAAGGTCCCGCGCCTCGGGCGTATCCATCACGTCCATGTTCTCGATGGTGAACGGAATGCCTTGCCGCACCATTTCAGCGGCCAGCTGGTCGCGATTCATGTGGGTGCGATAAAGAACGGCGCAGTCGCTCCACCGGCAGCGCAACTTGCTGCGCAATTCGCGCAGCTTCGCAATCACTTCGCCCGGTTCCGTGTCTTTGGTATCGAGCACGACCGCTTCCACCGGCACTCGCGGCAGCTCGCTTCCGGAACGCGCTGCATCTTCTTCCCGAGCCGAAACCAGGACCGAGCGCTGGTAGGCGGTGGAACCGTGTCCGGCATCGAACACGTTCGGATTTTTCGAGATGTGGGCGAAGGCGCTGTGCAGGATAGGCGACAGCGAACGCCGGTTTTTCTCCAGCTTGATCAGCTTCGCTCCGGAAAAGTGGCGCTGAAACAGAACGAAAGCAGCGCTCGAGGCCCCGCGGAAGCGATAGATGGCCTGGTCCGGATCTCCCACCGCGAAGACGTTGCGTTCCGCCCCCGCGAGCTTTTGCAGGACCTTGACCTGGGCGAAGTTGACGTCCTGAAACTCGTCCACCAGGATGAAGCGAGCGCCCGCCCGGTTCGCCAGTTCGCTGTTCTGCTGCAGCAGATGGTGGGCGTTGGTAATCATGTGGCCGAAGGTGCCCAGGTTGTCTTCCCGCAGCATGCGTTCCACGGTGGTAAATACGCCGGCGATTTCGCGGCAGCGTCCCACGACTTCTTCGTCCGAGAGGGTGCCGGCGTCCTTTGACTTGCTCACCCGCGGGACAGGCAGCTCGCCGCGCTCCAGCCTCCGAACATACTCTTCGTATTGTTCCGGGCTGACCAGTTCGTCGTGGCAGTGCCGGAAGAAGGTCAGCAGGTCATCGAAAAACTTGCTGAGCCGGGCGGCGCGAATGTAGTAGTTGAGGTTCAGTTCACGGATACGGCGGCCCAAATAAATCCACAGGTCCTGATCGTCCACCACCCCGAATTTCCTGCCGCACTGGTCGAGGAGACTGTTGCAAAAATCATGAAAGGTTGCGAGCCGAAGGCCGGAGAGGTTGGTCCCGCGCAACTCCTCTTCCACCCGCTGCCGCATCTCCTGCGCCGCATTCCTGGTATAGGTGACAGCCAGGATTTCGTCGGGACGGGCGTGTCCTTCGCGGACCAGGTGTGCGATACGCCTGGTGAGGACGGTGGTCTTCCCGGTGCCCGCGCCGGCGATGACCAGCACCGGCCCGTGGACATGTTCGATAGCTTCGCGCTGGCGCTCGTCGGGCTCGAACGCGCGGGGACGTGAGTTGGGTCTTGCCACTGCCACTGAGCAGGAGAATATCAGAGAAGCTTGAGGATTTTTCTGAGGAGAGTGTTATGAAAGCTCGGCCAGGGCAATGGCGGTAGCCGCGATCGCCGCAGTTTCGGCGCGAAGGATCGTGCTTCCCAAAGATGCCGCAATCCATCCGGCCGCCTGGAATGACTTCAGTTCCGAGCCGGACCAGCCACCTTCCGGGCCAAAGGCCAACGTGACCTCGTCCGCCGCGGGGTTCAATCGCAGTGCATCTTGCAACATCACCTGTTCTTCGGATTCGGCCAGGACGATGCGGGTGCCGTTGCGCGAAGTGACGGCGGTTTGTAAGGGCGCAGGTTGCAGGATTTCTGGCACGGAGGCCCGCCGCGACTGCTCCGAAGCCTGGAGAGCAATACGCTGCCATCGCTCCACCCGCTTCTGGGCAGCTTTGGCGAGATGGGCCTCGGTGCGATCCGCGATGACCGGAACGATTCGAACCACGCCCAGCTCGACACACTTCTCAATGGCCCACTCCATGCGATCGAATTTGAAGATGGAGAGGACAACGGTCAGTCTGGGAGCCGGATTTACCGGAATGATCTCGCCGAGCTCGAACTCGACTCGATCGTTCGTGATGCTGGAGATGCGACCGCGGCGGAT
>DATGYF010000016.1:0-7996 GCA_035298145.1 Terriglobales bacterium
TCCCATTCGTCCTCGGTCTGCTCCACGATGGGGACCCAATGGCCCTCAATGCCCGCGTTGTTGAAGGCATAGTCAAGGCCGCCATAAGCCGCGACCGTCTTTTCGACCAGAGCTTTGACTTCCGATGCCCGCGACACGTCCGCCCGCACGAAGATTCCTTCGCCACCGGCGCGGCGAATCAGGTCGATAGTCTCTTTGCCCTCAATTTCACGCCGCCCGGCGACCACTACCCGCGCACCTTTCTGGGCGAACAGAATCGATGTCTCCCTTCCAATGCCTGAGGTCCCACCGGTCACCAGTGCCACCTTGCCTTCGCACTCGGCCATTATCCGTTCTCCGCTTCAGATTTCGAGCGCAGGGACGCGATCGACCTCGCAGTGGTACGCCTGACACCACGGCACGCTGATGTCACGTGAAGGATTTTACATGCAAGCGGGCTTCGACTGCGGCGTCGATGGCAGAGAGAGGACCATTAGGGCAGGAACCAGCCGTTGCGGATGCCCGGCCGAAGATGATTTTTTAGACAGAGGAAAAATGCGCTAGTTTGCCGCTTCCTCGGAGCGCGGA
This sequence comes from Terriglobales bacterium, assembly GCA_035298145.1. Taxonomy (GTDB): domain Bacteria; phylum Acidobacteriota; class Terriglobia; order Terriglobales; family Acidobacteriaceae; genus JAIQFF01. Next base: position 568 of record DATGYF010000016.1, read on the forward strand.
TACAGATGTTTCACGTGCTCCTCCAGCGCGCGGTTCAGTCGATCGATGAGATGCATCAACTTTTTCGGGTCTTGTTCGTCGCGGGCCGCTTCCGCTAGTTCCTTCCACTCGTCGCCAGGCATATCAGTCATGCGCGTCCTCCTGGAAGTTTCGCCAAACTCTTTTGCAGTTAGTTTGCCAAAAGGTCTTTGCGTGTCTTTTCTGTAGCTTACGGAAAGCGATCCAAAAGCGGCCACCGGATCACCGCGCAATTCGTACCTACAGCATTTCCTGTAGGCCGCCGAGGCGCCAGGTCACGGGCGCTCGTCCATTCCGTTGGCGTGGACCCATGTTCAATGTGTTTGTATAACGAAGCCCAAACCGGATTCCGAGCCGAAACGGCACACCGTTCTGCTGTGGGCGGGCCATGCCAGAAGTGCAGCCCGCTCAATACCTGGCAGCCATTCGTTGAGTCTATCGACGATAAAATCGGCAATGCCGCGGAGCTGTAGCCGCAGGAGCCCCATCGTCAACTAGTCGCGTCATCTTCCAGCAGTTACACTAATGGGATGCGCGAACCGTCGCGCCCTGAATCCTAAATTGACAGCCAACGACGAGATCATTCAGAACATGAGCCAACCCGCTCCCACCCACGAAAATTACGTCCTGACCCTGGAAGAAATCGCCAACCTGGCCGCCGAGGGCGGCAACTCGGCCGAAACATTAATGAACGTTGTCGCTCTGATCGCCAAGCGTTTTCAGACTGACGTTTGTTCCGCATACCTGCTGGAGCCGGACCGGGCCAACCTGGTGTTGGCCGCGACTCTGGGACTTCGTCCCCAATGTATTGGCACTCTGCGCATGGGACTGCATGAGGGTCTGGCGGGCCTGGTCGCGGAACGAGTGGCTCCGGTGGCGGTAGAGCAGGTAAAAAACCATCCCCGCTTCAAGTATTTCAGCGAAGCCGGCGAAGATGCATACCAGTCGTTCCTGGGTGTTCCTCTGATTGATCGCGGTGTGCTGCAGGGAGTGCTGGTGGTTCAAACCATTGTCCCCCGCGTGTTTCGCGAGGACGAAATCCGGATGCTGAGCGAGGCCGCGGCCCAGGTGGGCTCGGTGGTGAGCGAAGCCCGCACTCTGGACCGCTTTATCGCGCCCGCGCAGGAGCGGCTGTGGACCCTGGCGCGCAACCTGTGGTGGTCCTGGGACCATGACACCAGCAGTTTGTTTCGCGATCTCGACCCGGTGCGCTGGCGTCAGCTCAATCACAATCCCGTCGCCTTGCTTTCGGAGATTCCCCTGCCCGAGATGGAACGCCGCGCCCGCGAACTGGTGCTGCACAGCCGGATCAACTACGCCTATCGCCGCCAGCGCGAATATCTCGAGGCTGACCGGACCTGGGGAGCCCGGCACGCAGGCATTCTGCGGCCTCGCCCGGTGGCGTACTTCTCCGCCGAATTCGGTTTGCACGTCTCCATTCCAGAATATTCCGGCGGCTTGGGCGTGCTCGCCGGCGATCACGTCAAGAGCGCGTCCGATCTGGGCATCCCCCTGGTGGGCATCGGATTGTTTTATGGCCAGGGATATTTCCGGCAGCGGCTCGATCGCGCCGGCTGGCAGCAGGAAGAATATATTCAGACCGATGTCAATCAGCTGCCCATGGAAGCCGCCATCGGACCGAACGGCGAACCGGTTACGGTTCAGGTCGAAACCCGCGGCACGGCCCTGCGCGCCAAAGTCTGGCGCATGAAAGTGGGACGCTGCAATTTGCTCCTGCTCGACTCCAACATCGAGGGCAATCATCCCGAAGACCGCGAACTCACTTCGCGTCTCTATGGCGGAGATTCACGCATCCGCATCCGCCAGGAACTGCTGCTGGGCATCGGAGGTTATCGCGCGCTCCGCGCCATGGCCATCACGCCCGGCGTTCTGCACCTGAACGAAGGCCACAGCGGGTTCGCGGTGCTGGAGGCAATTCGTGACCGTATGCAGAGCGAGGGCATTGGCTTCGATCATGCGGTCCGCCGGGTTTCCCGCGAAACGGTTTTCACCACTCATACTCCTGTGCCTGCCGGCCACGACCGCTTTTACGCCGAGTTGATGGAGGAGCATCTTGGTCCCATGTGCGATGCCCTGGGTATCTCCCAGGAAAAGCTTATGGAACTGGGACGGGAGAATCCCGGCGACCGCAACGAAGATTTCTGCATGACCGTCCTGGGTCTGCGCCTCGCCCGCCGCGCCAACGCCGTTTCCGCTCTCCATGGCGAGGTTTCCCGGCACATGTGGACCGGCCTGTATCCCGGCAAGCCCGAAGACGAAGTTCCCATCGGCCACATCACCAACGGCGTGCACGTTCCTTCCTGGCTGGCGCCGCAAATGTTCCGCCTTTACGACCGCCATCTGGGGACGGGCTGGCAGGAGAACAACGCCGATCCTGCGATCTGGGAAGGAATTGAAAATGTGGACGATGCCGAACTATGGGAAACCCATCTTCACCTGAAATCCCGCCTGCTGGATTTTGTGCGCCATCGGGTCGTCGAGCAGGCCGAACGCCGCGACGAGTCTCCCGAAATGCTGTTGCGCCTGGGCCGGGTGCTCAGTCCGGATGCCCTGACCATCGGCTTTGCCCGCCGCTTCGCCACCTACAAGCGGGCCGACCTGATTCTGGCCGACATCCAGAAGCTTACCTCCATGGTGAACGATCCCAAGCGCCCGGTGCAGTTCATTTTTGCCGGCAAGGCGCATCCTCGCGACGAACCCGGCAAGAAAATGCTGCAGCAGATCGCCAAACTCATGCGTCACCTGGAGTTTGCCGACAAGTTTGTCTTCGTCGAAGACTATGACATGAACGTGGGGCGGCACTTCGTCCAGGGTGTCGATGTCTGGCTGAACAATCCGCGGCGGCCCCTGGAGGCTTCCGGCACCAGTGGTCAGAAAGTGGTCTTGAACGGCGGCCTTAACTTGTCCGTTCTCGACGGCTGGTGGGCGGAAGCCTACGACGGCCTCAATGGATTCGCCATCGGTACCGGCAGAACTCACGCCGACATGAGCATTCACGACAGCCGCGACGGCGAAGACCTCTACCGCGTGCTGCGCGATGAGGTAATCCCTCTTTATTATGATCGCGATCGCGACGGGCTGCCCCGCGGCTGGATCAAGCGCATGAAGCGTACCATCCGCACCCTGGGCTGGCGCTTCAACGCCAACCGCATGGTAATGGACTACACCACGAAATGCTACGTGCCCGCTGCCGGCGGCATGTCCAGCGATCTCAGCAAAAAGCTCTGACCGTGTGGCTCGGACACTCCCTTCGACTTCGCTCAGGGCAGGCTCTGTCCGACTTCAGTCGTCAGTCATCGGTTGTCAGCAAGACCCGGCGAACGTTGTGCTGACGGCTGAAGACCGACGACTGACGACTGAGTCTAAGAGTGTCCGACCCATACCCGCGGGATCAATCTGCGGCAATTTCTTCGGAGGGGCCTTTTCGTTCCACACGAGGCAGAGTGGCGACCACCCGGGTGCCGTGGCTGTCCGAATGCATATCCATCCGGCCTCCCAGTTCGTTGATCCGCTCCCGCATTCCGGCCAGCCCCACCCCGCCATGAGCGCGCTTGTGACGAAAGCGGTCGAGAACGTCGGGCGGAACGCCCTTCCCATGATCTCTCACCTCGAGCACGACCTGATGCTTCGACGCGATCAAGGAAACCTCCGCCTTGCGGCTCTTGGAATGGCGGTGCACATTGGTCAAGCTCTCCTGCAGAACGCGGAACAGAGCAAGTTCGAGCGAACTGGACAGGCGGCCCAGGTCGTCAGCCATTTCCAGGTTGGTTTGAATGCCGCTGCGTTTCGAGAAACCCTCCACATACCATTTCGCCGCGGAAGCGAAGCCGGCCTCGTCCAGCAGCGGCGGATGCAGTAAATGAGAGATGGTTCGGGTCTCCGTCATGGCCTGGTCCAGCAGCTTGAGGCACTCCGGAATCAGGGCGTTCGGTGGCACCGAGTTGCCCAGCATGGTCAGGTTCATCTTCACGCCCACCAGATACTGTCCCAGGCTGTCGTGGAGTTCGCGGGAAAATTTCCGGCGTTCCTGGTCCTGCAACTCCAGCAGGCGCACACTGAGCGCCCGCAAGGACGCTTCGGCCTGCTCCCTCGCGTTCAACTCGGCGTTGAGCAGGCGGTAGTGGAAGAAAAATAGAGCCAGGGCCACGATGAAGGCAGCGGACAGGATGTACGCCGTAATGCGGAACAACCGGTCGGACCGCGCCCGGCGCGTATCCAGAAGCAGCTGTTCATGGTCTTGCATGGTCTGCAACAGCGTGTCGGCCTCGGTTGACACGTCAAGAATTTCCTGCCGCAACCGTGCCTGTTCCTGCACATCCGGAGAACCGCTGCGTTTCAACTGGACCGAACGATTCAACAGGTCCAGCCGGTGGTTGGTTACGTTTGTCAGTTGTCTCAGAAGGCCTGATTGTTCGGGATTGTCAGCCAGCAGGCGTTCGATCAGCTGCATTTTCTGCGGAATGTCGGCGGCCGCCGATTGATAGTCCTCGAACAGGGCGCTGTCGCCGGAATCGACGTACTGGGTGCGCGCACGCCCGGCCCGGGCGCTGATGTTGTTCAGAGCCGCCAGCGAGCTTTGAACGTCGCGGGTGTGTCCCACCCAGCGCTCCGCGATGCGCAGCCGGGCCACCGTGGCATAGGCAGCCACAGCGCTTACCACCAGCAGAATCACCGCCGCGCCAAATGCCAGTTGGGTTTGCGTCCGTTCTGAAACTCGTTTGTTCACAGGCCGTTGCCTTGGACTCCCAAACACAGGAAAAGCCTCATGCACTCGGACGGCGCCGCGACCGGGTGTCGCGATGATGTTTCAAGATTTTATACCATTCAGGAACAGCGATGAATCGCAGTTCGCTGTCGGATTGCCGGGGACGTGGGCGCGGACCTCAAGCCTTTAAAAATGAAGCGTTATCTGGATATAAGATGCTGGCTGGATTGCCAATGGATTGCCGCCCGGTGCCCCATTCATTCGCGTTTTTTGCGAATGAGTGGGTGCACTGAACCCTCTCTCACCGGGAAATTCCTCGGTTCCATGATTCGTATCCAGGGGAAGGGAAGTTGGCGGAAGCGTGTGCGAGTCGAAGGCGCGGGGCATTCCAGCGATTCTCGCTATCTAGCTGAAAACGTTGGTGGGCGCGGGTTCCAGCCCAAAGGGCTAAACGCTCAAGTCGCTGATAACTGCCAGGAACGGCAGTCTCTAGCGCGGATTTAGCGCATCTCTCCACTTTGCAGAATGGCATGAAACTACTTGGATGAAAAGAACGACTCTCGAAATTGCCGGGTCCGCACTTGGTAACTAGTCATCTGTGCCGGTGTGAGCTACAAACTACGAGAGATGGCAATGAACCCGGAGGAACCGACCCAATGGAATTTCCGTACAAAGTTGCTATGGAGGATTTTTTAGAAACTGGGATCCGAGCGCAGGGAAATTCGCGAGTGAAAGTTACGATAGCCGACGACGGCGAGACCGCAACGGTTCAAATTGCTGACAAGTACACTCAGTATAGGCTATCGCCAAAAGCTAAGGAGCGCCTTCGCACAGGGGTCGAGGTCTCCTTGGTTGGAGACGAACGGTTCTTACTGCCGATGGACGAACCGAATCCGCCGAAATGACGGCGGCCGAAAAGAAGCCTATCCTCTCCCGCCCTCGAAACGGCCTGTCCCCAATCTGTATAAAAGTGAACAGATTTACGATCGTGGGAGGATGCATTGTGAGCGAGTGGACGCCGAACGTCTTCACAAGATAACCACCGAGATGCAGGGCCTTCTCGATGATCTGACCCGACTGCTAAAGCGGAGTGGGTTGAACCCCGTTGAAGCCGCCGGGTATCAGCGACGGAATGACCGCCTCCGCGAACTCTGCAAGGAATTAAGCGAACTCGCTTGAGCCATGAAAGTCAGCGACAAGCAAGCATTAGCCGTTCGGTGTCCCGTATGTGGGGCGAAGGCGGGAGAGAAGTGCGAGCTTGGCACTGGTCAGTCACGGACTGAGCCTCATCGGGACCGGCGATTGGTCGCCTGGGAGAGTTTAGGACTGTCGAATAAGGCAAGTCCGGCATTTCGGACGCGGTCTCGCTCCTAGTGACTACCAATTTCGGATTTCTGCCTCAAGCACTGCGAGCGCTGTCAGCGCATCCTCGATTTGCTCTCTCTCCGCGTGATGGTCGGGATTACCGTACAGGCCTCGAAGGCGGTTGCTAATCGCCTGACGTGCAGCAACAATCCGCTCCGGCATTTTCTGACGGTCCACCTCCAACACAGCGCGATGGTAGGCCGTTTCCCAGTTTTCGATGCTTATTGGCACGCTCATCGTTCACTCCGAACATGCTCAATCTTCGGCCAGCGTAGAAAACGGTTAAGAATTTCGTCAACCGGGGATTCCCGGTTTTGCGCCATATGGTTTCCCTGATATTGGTACGGTGGGATACAGAGGAACAACTGCCGCCTTAGCCGCCTTAAAGGTGCGCCAAGCCGTCTAAATCGACTTCCTGCCCCGTCCGACTGGCGAAATTTTTCTAGGGCGACTCCCGGCTACTGATGCGGCGGCGGAAACTCACCCCCGTTTTGGTCTAACCACTTATCGAACTCAGTCTCCAGGGGCTCCGAGGGTTGTTTGTCCCAAATAAGCTGCCCTTGGTCCCCACGGCGCGCGACGAAGCGAAATAGGCGGTGCAACCGGAGCAACGTCAATGGCCATGGCCGATAGTACACGACAATGCCGAGGTCTGCGTTCTTAACCGTAACGGGCATACCAAAAAATCGGGTACTTGTGCAAGGCACAGTGAACGATTCTCCGGCGAGTAATCTGCTATTGGCCGGTCTGACTATGATCGACACCCAATCCGCGAGGTGAACCGCGGGCCCCGGTTCGTTCGCAGTAGTCTCGTCAACCTGCCCGACGTAGCACGCGGAGACGACATCGGTCAATCTGAACTGACCGTCGTTATTAACTACAAACTGTGATGAGCTTGACCCAAAACCCAAAAACTGACACAGAGGAGATTAGAGGTAAGCTGGGGGCAGGAGTCCGGGAGAGGAGACGAGGACGATGCCCAAGAAGGCTCATACGGAAGAGCAAATCGTGGCGGTACTGCGGCAGGTGCAAGCGGGAGCGGGAGTAGACGAGGTTTGCCGCAAGGTGGGGATCAGCCAGGCCACTTACTATCTGTGGAAACGAAAATATACGGGAGTAGGAGTGAGCGAGTTGCGTGAGCTGCGGCAGTTGCGGGAAGAGGTGGGACGGCTGAAGCGGCTGGTGGCGGACCTGAGCTTGGATCGGCAGATGCTGCAGGAGATCGTCTCAAAAAAGCTGTAAGGCCTCGTGCGCGTCGGAAGTTGGCGCGCTGGGCGCAGGAGGCCTACCGGATCAGCGAGCGGCATGCGGCGAGGCTGG
>DATGYF010000017.1:0-2428 GCA_035298145.1 Terriglobales bacterium
AACACGCCGGGCGAGCGATGCAACTGGCTGACGATCACGCGCTCGGTGCCGTTCACGATGAACGTGCCGTTCTCGGTCATCAGCGGAACGTCGCCGAAAAATACTTCCTGTTCCTTGATGTCGCGGATGGACCGGTTGCCGGTCTCCGCATCCTTCTCAAAGATGGTCAGGCGCATGGTGACCTTGAGGGGAGCGGAGTACGTCATGCCCCGTTCCTCGCACTCGCTCACGTCATACTTCAACTGCAGTCCCACCGGGTCGCCGCACTTGTTGCAGAAGTCGGGAGTATTGGCGTTGTAAGTGCCGCACTTGTGGCAAAGCACATCGCCGGGATGAAAGGGATCGGTGATTACCGTGTTGCCACAGTTCTTGCAGGTGGTCCGCAGGTGATGCAGGCCCTTGAGGTGGCCGCATTTGCACTCCCAGTTGCCGATCTGAAAATCCACAAACTCGAGCTGGGAGACGTTGCGGAAATCGCTGATGGGGAACACCGACTGAAACACGGCCTGCAAGCCGGCGTCGTCGCGCTCGCTGGGCAGCCGGTCCATCTGCAGGAAGCGTTCGTAGGAACGCTTCTGAACCTCGATCAGGTTCGGAATCTGGATGGTGGCTGGAATTTTTGAAAAATCAAATCGGGTACGGTAGGCATTGTTCTTCGACATTCAGATGGCTCCCAAACTTTCAAGCGCAGCCTTGAGCTGCGAAAGGCAGATGCGTGGTGACGAGACTTGGGTCCCGTCGGCGCGGGTCATGGATTAAACGACCCGCTTATGTACGGTCACCGCGCCGGGGCGTTGCAGACACGTATGCGCCCTCGGGGGCATAGTTCCCCGCGGGCGCCAGTTGCAGCGCTTAGCGTCAGTTGAATTTTTTCTTTCCGCGCCAGTTCTCAGGCCTGTTTCCGTTCCGCTGTTCACGAAACAGTTTGCCAACTCGTGTGCGACTCAGCTCCGCTTCCCCGGATCGTTGGAGTGGAGAGTCGCCTAACCGTGAAGTGGGAAGCAGACGATATATAGATGCTACCACCGCTTCCCAGGGTTCACCAATGAAAATGTGCCCGGCAAGGCTCATTTCGGGACGGGTTTGCCCCCTCGTCCGCCTCTGCGCTCGGTCATCCCGAGGCTGCTTCGCCAAGCGAAGCAGCCAACGCAGTCGAAGAGCCTGCCCCGAGCGAAGTCGAGGGGACCCCTATTCCCGCGAAAAGCCCTGACCGCTACTTGACCTCGACGGTCGCCCCAGCCTCGGTAAACTTCTTCTTGATGGTCTCGGCTTCGTCCTTGTTGACGCCCTCTTTAATGGTCTTGGGAGCGCCATCCACCAGGTCCTTGGCTTCTTTCAGGCCCAGGCTGGTGACTTCGCGGACGGCCTTGATTACATTGATCTTATTGGCTCCAACCGCGGTCAGAACGACGGCAAATTCGGTCTTTTCCTCAGCCGGCGCCGCCGCTGCCGCTCCGCCCCCGCCTGCAACCATCACCGGGGCCGCGGCCGCAGCCGAAACGCCCAGCTTCTCTTCCAACCGCTTGACCAAAGCTGCCGCGTCCAAGAGCGACAAGCCTACGATTTGTTCCTCTAACTGCTGCAGATCCGCCATTTGTCCAGTCTCCTCGAATTTTTGGTCTATCTATTCCGTCAATCGCAAGCCAGGTTTCCAGTGCGCTCAGGCCTCTTTGCCATGCCAGACAACACGACGTGAGGAGCCGCGCAACCCCCGCTCTTGATCTCTATCCGGGCATCTGCCTATGTGGCCGCGGGCGACTCGCCCGCGGTTTTCAAATGCCATCAGAACTTATCGAACCCGTACCGCTTGAGCCGTCCGTCGCGGGCGACTCGCCCGCGGCCACACCACCATACCGGCCTAAGCTTCCTTGAACTTGTTTTTCTCGACGCCCTGGTTGATCACCACCGCCAGGTCCTTGCCGACAGCATTCATCACCGTGACCAGGCGCTGCGCCGGGGCGTTCATCAGGAACAGCAGCTTGGAGTAAATCTCTTCCTTGGACGGCATGGTGGCCAGCGCCTGAATCTCTTTGATCGAGATCACGCGGCCTTCGACCACGCCTGCCTTGAAGGTGAATTCCGGATTGTCCTTGGCGTACTTCGACATCGCCTTGGCTAGCGCTACCGGATCACCCTTGGTGTAGGCCAGCGAAGTGACGCCGGAAAGCTCGCTCAGCGCGCCTTCCGCGGCCGTGCCCTTGGCAGCGAGCTTGGCCAGGGTGTTTTTCACCACCCGGTACTTGGCTCCGGAACTGCGCAACGCCTTGCGCAATTCGTAGTCCTGGGACACCGTCAGCTTGCTGTAGGTCGCGATGATCAGGCTGGAAACATTCTTCAGCTCCGCTCCCAGCTTCTCCACCTGCTCGATTTTCTTTGCTCTGCTAACCGCCATGATTCAATCCCTCTTCGATGTCTGTGTGGGACCGGG
>DATGYF010000018.1:0-3021 GCA_035298145.1 Terriglobales bacterium
GGCAGAAATAAAAAAAGCCATCACCCAGTGGAGGCCGGATTACTGGAGAGTGTAGGTGGTTGTGTGTAGGTCGGACACTCTTGTCCGACGCCTTTGACTTTGCAGCTTTTAGCTCCTGGCTCCTAGCCCTTCAGGCTTTTGACTCAGTGCTCTTGACCCTCTCCACTTCCCGACGATCCCCGCCTTCGATTGGCTTCTGTCAGGGCATTCATTCTGATCGCTGGAGTCAAGATCAAAAGCGGCGGGCGAGGGCGCCCGCCCCACATGCACTCACATCAGGCGGCTACGTCCTGGGAAGGGACCGGCTCTACCCGCCGGCGGGATGAACGGTTGGGAGGCAGGCCGGCATCGCGAATCTTGTAGAGCAGCGCCCGGTAGCTGATGCTGAGGGCGCGGGCCGCCTGCTTGCGATTCCAATGGTGTGCCTGCAAAACTTTCAGGATGACCTTGCGCTCCAGTTCCCGGGTGGCCTGGCGGGTAATGGTTTTTAGCGCGATCGGCCCGTCAAAATTGAGGTCGAGGATGGCGTATTCCTGCTGGTGCGCCACCAGGTCGCTGCTGATCACTTCCTCGGTGCCCAGGATCACATAGCGCTTGATCAGGTTCTCCAGTTCGCGGATGTTGCCCGGCCAGTGGTGCTTCTGCAACGCAGACATCAGGTCGGCAGAAAGGGTTCGGGCCCGGCAGTTGTACTTGCGGTTGTAGTACTCGAGGAAGTAAGCGACCAGGTCCGGAATATCGGCTTTGCGCTCGCGCAGCGGCGGCATCTGTAAATTGACCACGTTGATGCGATAGAACAGGTCCTGGCGGAAGGTGCCGCTTTCGATTTCCGCTTCCAGCACCCGGTTGGTGGCGCAAACCACTCGCACTTCAACTTTCTTGTCCTCCTGAGCGCCGATCCGGCAAAATTGTCCGTCCTGTAGCAGCTGCAGAAGCTTGGACTGCAGGCCCAGGTCGAGTTCGGAGATTTCGTCGAGAAAGAGGGTGCCGCGATGGGCCAGTTCCACCCGGCCTGGTTTCGACCCGTACGCGCCGGTGAAGGCGCCTTTTTCGTATCCGAAGAGTTCGCTTTCCAGCAGCGTACCCGGGATCGCGGGACAGTTGACCTTGACAAAAGGGCCTGTCCGCCACGGAGAGAGGCCGTGGATCATGCGGGCGATGATGTCCTTGCCAGTGCCGCTTTCGCCTTGAATCAGCACAGGTACGTTGGCGCTGGCTACCTTGTCCATGCGGTCCCGCAGCGACTGCATGACCTCGGAGCGACCGAAAATGACCGCCTCGGGAGGAAATTCTCCCAGTGAAGTAGCCAACGAAGTGACAGAAGGTATGGTTGTCATGAGTATCCAGTGGCCCAGGGCCCGATCGTACAGGCCTTGATGTGCATCCTGAGAGCCAAACTGGGCCAGGCCAGAAATCCGGCGGCTATTGTCCTATTAAGTGATTTAGATATTTGATGTTACAAGGATTCAACGGGAGCAGGTCGCATTCTTGTGAGGCTTGGGACTGAGACTCAAAGACCCTTGGACCTATGGGAAAATGTTTTCACACCGCAGAAGCAACTTTCCTTGGGCGGGAGCTGCGAGAGGCGGGCTGAGCAATCAGGGGATGAGAGAATTTAACGCCGATCAGATGATAGCCGTCGGCATGGGTGACGCGTAAAGTCCGCGCCCGAAGGTTGCGCGCGGCCTTGGGCAGGGAACTTGTAACCGCCAGCGGGGCGCTGGGGATCTCGAGCAAAACCTGCGCGGACAGCGGTAAAGAGCGGCGAACCGCCACCAGGGCCCCCCCCGCTGAGATGTTCAGCGCGGTGGCAAATTCCAGCAGTTCTTTGCCTTTTTCATCGCCGCTGCGAACAAAAACCGGTATAGCGATGGCAAGGCGCGGCCACTTACGGCGCTCTGGTTCGGGATTCTTACGCTTCAATCCGACCCCTTTGTACACGAGATGACCGTGTCTGTCGCACCTTGAGGGCCAAACCAGCCCGGCCGGGGGTGTCGTCTAAGGTAAGAAACCCCGATGATTTCAGGCGATTTCCCGATAAGTCCGCCATTACAGCCCCATGGCGCCCTGATTTTATTCCCTTTTTGTTCGCCCATAGAACGGGTCTTTTGCCAGAGAGGTGAAGCGCTTAGGACTGCAATGTTTTGCTCTTCCGTTACCATCGGATTGCATTTTACGTTGACACCTTGAAAGGCCTGTCATACGATTTCCAGGCACCTGAATTTCAGAAGTTGGGCTGCTATTGCCCCCTCCCCTTGTAAGCCAAACCAGAGTTTTCCACAAATGGGAGTGTTGCCAGAAAACACGTGTCTCTCTCGGGAAACGGAGCCGCCAGCCCGCGGCGAAGACCCCGTACCAGCCCAGCCTCCCGTGGGTGAACACCTCCGTTACAACGATCTGCTGCGGGAGTACAACCAGCTGCGGGAGCGTTCCCTGCGCACCACCAATGCCCTGGCGTCGGCCGCCCACGACCTTAAAACTCCGCTGGCAATTTTGAACGGCTATGTCGAGTTGCTGCAGAAGGAAAAGCTGGGGCCGCTCAATGACCGGCAGCGGGAAATTCTTGGGGACATGCACACCAGCGGGCAGCGTTTACAACAGTTTATCCAGGATTTTTTAAGCTACAGCGCGCTCGAAACCGGCGAGATGAAGTTGCGCTACGAAACCGGCAATATGAACCCCTTCCTGTCCGAGGTTTGCCGGCTGTGGTCGCCGCGCTTCCAGGAGAGGGGTCTGGCGCTCTACTTCCTGGCCAACGAGAAATTGCCCGAACTGGCGTTTGACTCGGCCAAGCTACAGCGGGTAATTTCGAATCTGATCGAAAACGCCTCCAAGTTCACGCCCGCCGGGGGAACGGTGTGGCTGCACGCGGAGCCCTACATGTGGGAGCGCCGCAATCCCAACGCCTCGGCAATCCCAGGTGAGCGGCGGCGGCAGAACGATCCTCTGCCCAACTCCGTCAAGGTCAGCGTTTCCGACACCGGTCCGGGAATTCCGGCGGAGTATCACATCGAAGTTTTC
>DATGYF010000019.1:0-26063 GCA_035298145.1 Terriglobales bacterium
ACACCGTCCGAGTCTCGTCATGCCGCGGTTGGCGACGCCACTTCTTGCCGGTGCGTAAAGGGACGAACCACGCTTACCCGAACCTCCGTGAGTCGAGCCAAGGAGAACGCGGCCACGGCGATGAGGAGGTCGCGAACTGCAACGTCGAGAAATGCGCCCATCGAGACCAGGTTTAATGCGATACATGCCAACCATGCGGCTGCGACATATGCTCCGAGGCGCGTCCAGCGCGTAAGAATCGCAATTCCCACAATCATTTCAATCACACCCACGGCACGCATGAATGTTTCGGGTGCAACCGGCACGACACGTAGCGCTAGTGGATTGAGGTACATCGTCCACTTCGTAAGAAGGTTGAAGAACTTGTCGAGGCCGGCCAAGAATGGGGCGAGCCCCAAGGCGATCCGCAAAGCCCACCAACTCGAATTCAATCGCTGATCCATAGATTTCTCCTCTTTCCTCAAATGAAGGAGTCACGGAAAGCGTCTTTGGTTACAACGATCTCGACGCAAGATTCTTTGTAACCGTTCTTGTCCTCGCCACTCTATGATCTAGAATGACTTCACAAAACAAGGAACAATGTATGGCGGACGAAGTCGTGACGCTCACGGGCGCATCAGCCCTGTCGGATGAAGAAGTTGTTGAGCGGGTGTTGGCGGGAGACACGGCACTGTATGAAGTGGTGATGCGGCGCTACAACACTCGCCTGTATCGCGTGGCACGCGCGATTCTCAAGAATGACGGCGAGGCCGAGGATGTGATGCAAGACGCATATGTAAGGGCGTTCCAGTACCTCGGGCAGTTCGCAGGTCGCTCGAAGTTCTCGACCTGGCTCACCCGTATCGCTGTACATGAGGCTTTGGCTCGAGCCCACAAGGCAAAACGCTTCGAGGAATGGGATGACATGAATGAAAACATGCAAGGCGAGATCGGGGCAGTCCCGGTGAAGCTAAACCCCGAATCTGAAACGGCCTCGGTAGAGATGAATAAAATCCTCGAACAAGCGATCGAGAGCCTTCCTGAGCAGTATCGGACAGTCGTGATGATGCGGGACGTGGAAGAAATGACAACTGCGGAGACTGCCGAATGCCTGTCGCTCACCGAGGATAACGTCAAGATTCGGTTACACAGAGCCCATGGGATGTTGCGAAAGGAACTTTACCAAAGCGCCCGAATATCTGAAGCGAACGCATTCCCGTTTCATGCTCCTCGCTGCGACCGTATTGTGACTAACGTCTTCGCCAGATTGGCAACGCTCGAAACACCGCAAAGTCGTGAGGGTATTTAAGAGAGGCGTGCCAACCTTGAAGAGGCCCAATAAACTCTTCTGGTAAATCTCCAACTTTCATAGCCCTCTGCCATATAGACAGAGCCCGGTCGATCACCGGTACGTGATTTGTTCGCACCGCGAAAAGACCTGATTAGACTGGCGGACAGACGCCCTCCTCAGCCCTCCGATACAATAGCCGTCGTGCCGCAACCCACTGCTGCAATCGGAAAGACGCTCGCGAAAGTCCCACTCTTCTCTGGGCTGGAGGAGAACGAATTGAGTTTCCTCGCGCAACGTACTGTGCTGCGCAATTATTCTGCGGGCCAGAGCGTGTTCGACGAAGGTGAGCCTTGCGCTGGGCTCTACGTCGTCGAAGCCGGCCACGTACGAATCTTTAAGAGTTCGGCCAACGGGCGCGAACAAGTACTGAGTATCGATGGACCAGGTAGTTCCATTGCAGAACTTCCCGTGTTCGATGGCGGGAACTATCCCGCATCTGTAACGGCGATCGACGATGCCACGCTGCTCTTTGTCAGCAAGCAGGACTTTCACGCTCTGTGCCTGGCCCACCCTCAGGTGGCGCTTAAAGTCTTGCGGGTTGTCGGTTCCCGCCTGCGCAGACTCGTTGGAATAATCGAAGAACTCTCATTTACGACTGTGCGGCACCGGCTGGCGTCGTTCTTGTTGCGCCTCGCACAGAAGGATGGCAAACGCTCGCCTGGAGGCGTGGAAATCACATTGCCCGCCAGCAATCAGGAACTGGCATCGCACATTGGTACGGTCCGCGAGCTCGTCTCGCGCAATCTTTCTCGACTCCAGGCAGAGGGGATACTTGAGATCGACGGGCGGAGGGTGACGATCTCTGATTTGAAAGCGTTGGAAATCGAAACCGATTCACCAGAATAAATCAGACCCTACGGACATTCTCACTTTCCTTGTTCCTAGGAAATCACACTCCCCTGTCGAATTCTGTCGTTCGTGACAAAAGTCATCGGCACGAGCCTTTTCCTCCGTTAACCTCAAAACATCAAGCGCGACCTACAGGCATCGAGCGGGGTCGTTTGGAGACTTCAATGACCATGACAGCCGAAAGAACCGTCCGTGAATTAGCGCTGGAAAATGCAGCCGCTACCAGAGTCTTCGAAAAACTGGGCATTGACTATTGCTGCGGAGGCAACAAATCGCTGGAAGACGCTTGCCGAGCATCGAACCTTTCGGTCGATCAGGTGATCGACTCCCTGCAGATGGCTGAGGAAGCAGCGCATGCAACGCAGAAAGACAGGAATTGGCAGATTGAGCCACTCGCCGATTTGATCACACACATCAAGAACACCCACCACAAATTCACGCGTGAGGAAATGGCTCGCCTTGTTCCTCTTCTAGAGAAGGTTTGCTCCGTCCACGGGAAGAATCATCCCGAACTGCAACAGGTCCGAGCCAGCTTCCAGACCCTGGTTCAAGAACTGACGACACACATGATGAAGGAGGAGAAGGTTCTATTTCCCTACGTCGTGAGGATGGAGGAGGCCGTAATCCAGAAGGAACCCATTCTGCCACCACCGTTTGGCAGTGTGCAAAACCCTGTGTCCATGATGGAGCACGAGCACGACTCCGCTGGGAATGCACTGCGCGCCATGCGTGAGGCCAGTTGTGGCTATACCACTCCGGGTGACGCCTGCATCAGTTATCAAACCCTCTACAAGGCGCTGGCGGACTTTGAAGCTGATCTTCACCAGCACATTCACCTGGAGAACAACATCCTGTTTCCGCGTGCAATCGCAATGGAAAAGTCTCACTGAACGAGGAAATCATGTCCGCACTGGCGACGCGAATCGAACGAGAGGCCGGCCGGCCGTTAACGCCGATCGAGATCTTTAACATCTCTGCATCACGAGAGACAACACTTTCTCGACTGCTTACCCTGTACATCTGTACTGGCCTCGCTTTCATGTTGTTGCCAGGGACTTTCTTGGGTGTGTGGAACCTGATAGCAATCAGTTCCCGTCAGTCCACGCAGACGGTTTCCTCGGCGTGGATTCAGGCGCACGGCCACGCCCAGATCTTCGGTTGGATCGGAACTTTCATTCTCGGGATCGGGTTTTACTCGATCCCCAAGCTTCGCCGCCTCAATTCGTTCGCTCTGTCTGCCGTGTACACCGCGTGGGGGCTCTGGACGACTGGCGTTACCACTCGATGGATCTGCACTGTTTACAACTGGCACTGGCGCACACTCCTGCCGTTGTCCGCCGCACTTGAACTCACAGCATTCCTGATTTTCTTTCACACTGTTTCGGGACATCGACCCGAGGACTCTGGAAAAAGGACCCTCGAACCGTGGGTGTTCGTGGTGATCGCAGGAACCACTGGTCTGCTCGCTACTCTCCTCGTGAATCTCGGTGTCTCAGTCTGGTCCGCGCTGCGAGCGCCATCTCCCGATGTGCCTGCGAGCTTCGATCAAAAATTCTTGGCCCTTCAGACATGGGGCTTTCTTGTTCCCTTTGTATGGGGATTCAGTGCCAAATGGCTTCCCGTGTTCCTCGGCTTGCGTCCGACGCGCACAAGGACCCTTCTTGCGGCCGTTGGCCTGAATTCGGCTGCGATCATCGCCATTTTCCTAGGCTGGACGAGATTAGCAGTGATCGGTTTTGTCGTATGCACCATCGTAGCGTCGGCTGCTTTGAGGCTTTTTGCCCGCGCGGAGAAGCCAGCGAAATTAACCGGGGTGCACTCCAGCTTTCCGGTGTTTATCAGGCTGGCTTACATTTGGGCATTCGTGGCCGCGCTGCTCGGCGTCTGGGCTGCCTTTACCAGTAACGCACACGGCATTTGGGGAGCATCACGACATGCGCTGACAGTCGGATTTCTGTCCACGATGGTCTTTGCGATCGGACAACGCGTGCTGCCCGCCTTTTCGGGCATGAAAGTTCTGTTCAGCACAAAGCTGATGCTTGCCGCTCTGGCACTTCTGACTCTCGGCTGTGCCTTGCGAATCAGTTCGGAAGTTCTGGCCTACCAGGAGCTGGTTCATTCCGCCTGGTCGTGGCTTCCGGTTTCGGCGATCATCGAGATGACCGCCGTGACCCTGTTTGCTATCAATCTAATCCTTACCTTCACCAGCAAAAGACCGTCGAACAGCGAGCGGCCATCTTAGCCGAGCTCCTCCGTTTCCTGAAAAGTTCGGCACAGATCTGAGAGAGTTACCAGGTGAGAGACAACTTTTGCAATACAACCAGGGCCAGCGTGTCAAAATCGAAAGTGGTGATCAATCCGAAGCATCCAGAACGAATCTGCTGGGGATGCGACAAGTATTGCTCCGCCGATGACCTCCGCTGCGGAAACGGAACGATTCGGACACAGCATCCAGTCGAACTCTTTGGAGAGGACTGGTTCGAATGGGAACTCTCCAACCAAACTCCCTCTGGGACCGTGAATGCGCAGCAAGATGACACACCAAACCAGCGCAGTGAGCAATGATTAATCGCTGGTGGTTCTCACTGGGGTGTACACAAAACTGAAGACGGTGGAATAGGATATCGTGACGTCGAGAGGTAAGGCTTTGGGGTCAACTCAACATTCGCAACAACGGCACCTGCTGCTCGGAACGATTTCGTTCATGGTCTGCTTTGCGGCTTGGGGGCTTATCAGCGCTTTCGCTCCGGTCTTTCGCCAGCGATTTCACCTCTCCGCAACCCAGACTGCGCTTCTCGTCGCCGTTCCCGTGCTTCTCGGAGCATTGGCCCGGCTGCCAATGGGCATGCTGGCCGATCGCTTTGGCGGGCGCATCGTCTTTTCGGTATTGATGTTAGTGGTTGCGGCTCCCGTGGCTCTCGTTCCATCCGCTGCGAGTTACCCCAACTTGCTTGTCGTTGCCTTCTTCCTCGGAATGGCGGGTTCGTCATTTGCAGTGGGGGTCGGTTATGTTTCGCGCTGGTTCTCCATGGAGAGCCAAGGTAGTGCCCTCGGCGTGTACGGCCTGGGAAATATCGGCCAATCCGCAGCGGTATTTCTCGGGCCGGTTGTCGCCGCCACGTTCGGGTTCCGCGCCGTCTACACGGGGATGTCGATCATTCTGGTTGTTTGGGCGGTCGTATTTGCGGCTTTCGCACGCAACGCAACTCAAACAACACGTCCAAAAGGTCTCTCGGAAATGCTCGGCGTTCTTGGCCGCGAGCCACTGGCATGGCTACTTGCTGCCTTTTATTTTTTGACCTTCGGTGGATTCGTTGCCTTCTCGATCTATCTCCCGACGCTGTTGCGCGACCAGTTTGGGCTGAAGGCTGCAGACGCCGGTTTTCGCACTGCCGGTTTCGTTGTGCTCGCGACCTTGTGCCGACCCCTTGGTGGGTGGCTGTCAGACCGCATTGGAGGTTCGCGGGTTCTTTCCTGGATTCTTCCTGCCGTCGCCGCTTTCGGACTACTGCTGGGCGTGCAGTCCATGGTTCCGTTCACCGTCGGCGCACTGGGGTCCGCCGCGCTGCTTGGCATTGGCAACGGCGCTGTGTTCCAACTCGTTCCACGGTACTTCCCGAATCAGCGCGCAACGGTCACCGGACTCGTCGGCGCGATGGGTGGCATGGGAGGATTTTTTCCGCCCCTTCTATTAGGCGTGTTTCGTGACAGGTTCGGGGTGGTTTGGCCAGGATTTCTGCTCCTGTCCGCAGTGGCCTGCCTCCTCTGGTGGGCGAACGCAAAAGTCTTCTTGCCGCGCGAAGACGAGTTGCAGGCAAAACTTCCGGCCGCTGCGATTCGTACCGCTGACACAATTCGATCCGGCGCGTGGGCGACGTTATGGACGGGCGTTCTCATCGCCGCCATTGTGCTCGGTTCGCGCAATCTGCAGAATTTCGATCCGGCGCTTGTCATCTACACCTTCGCGATCATATTCGCTACTTGGGGCGTCGTCTTTCACTATTCGGTCTGGATTCGGAAACCGCCGACCCGCGTCTATTGGGAACGCGGGTGGCAATTGTTCCGGGAGCGGGGCGTCGTTCGCAGCCTCGCTCACATTGTTTCTCTCGTCGGAACACACTTGCTGTTGCAGACCTTCATCGGAAGGCGCTCGCGGCTGCGATGGGCGATGCATCAGTTGATTTTCTGGGGTTGCCTGCTAGCCGCTGCGATCACCTTCCCGCTCGTATTCGGATGGGTCTATTTCACCAGCGATCCCAACAATCAGATGGTCTACGTGACACATTTGTTCGGATATCCGGCCGGACACTTTCATTTACACACTTTGACCGCGCTGCTGCTTTTTCACGGTTTGGATATTGCGGCCTTTCTCGTTCTCGGCGGAATTGGGCTGTCTCTCTGGCGCCGTATGCGCGATGAAGGGGCACGGGCGGTACAGACCTTGGCCATGGACTTCTGGCCTCTGATCTTGTTATTCGCGATTTCGATCACTGGCTTGGCCTTGACGGTATCGCAGGAGTGGCTGGGAGGTAGTTTCTACGATTTCATTGCTATCCTGCATGCCATCACGGTGATCGCAGCACTTCTCTACCTGCCCTTTGGCAAGTTCTTTCACATCTTCCAACGGCCCGCGCAACTGGGAGTCAAACTCTACCAGCAAGCCGGAGCTGAAGACAGCGGCGCGATCTGTGCTCGGTGCGGCGAACGTTACGCATCGCGCATGCACGTTGAAGATCTCAAGAAAGTTCTCCCGCAGATGGGCTTCAACTATTCGATGCGTGGCCCCGTCAGCAATTGGCAAGAACTCTGCCCGGCATGCAAACGCAAATCAATTTCACTTGCGCAAATGCGACTAAAAGAGGAAGCGAATGGCTAAGGCCCCGATCTCTGAAGAGGCGCTCAAGGAACAGTTCGGGCCTCATTTGAACTATGTTCCTCCCGGCGGATGGAAAGATGAATCAATCCACCCCGCGGAGAAATTGGTGAAGACCCATTGTTGCTTCTGCGGACAGCAGTGCGGTATTCAGTTGAAGATTAGAGAAAATCACATTATTGGATTCGAGCCTTGGGAGGATTTTCCTTTCAACCATGGCATGCTTTGTCCCAAGGGCGTGAAGCGCTATATGCAGAGCGGCCATCCGGATCGCCTTCTCGCACCGTTGATGCGCCGCCAAAATGGCTTCCAGCCTACAACGTGGGATGAGAGTCTGAATTTCACTGTCGCCAAGATTCGGGAAATTCAGGACAAGTACGGTAAAGACGCGTTTGCCATTTACGGAGGAGCATCGCTCTCCACGGAAAAGTCGTATCTGTTAGGGAAGTTTGCGCGCGTCGCTCTTGGAACTAGGCACATCGATTACAACGGCCGTCTGTGTATGGTCTCGGCAGGTACCGCATACAAGCTGGCATTCGGCATCGACCGCAGCACCATTCCCTGGAGCGAGATTCCGAAAGCCGAAGTCCTGTTTGTCATCGGTGCCAATATCGGCGAATGTGCTCCCATCACCACTGACTACATCTGGCGTTGCCGCGACAACGGCGGAAAGCTGATTGTTGCCGACCCGCGTATGACACCGATTACGCGAAATGCTGACTTGTATCTGCCCTTGCGGCCAGGCACCGATCTCGCGTTGCTCTTGGGAATGCTTCATGTGATCCTGCGTGACAGCCTCGAAGACCGCGATTTCATCGGCCAGTACACGATCGGTTTCGATGAGGTCGCAGCTTACGCCCGGCAATGGGATCTGCGCAAAGCGGCCGAAATGACAGGTGTTCCTCCGGAGACGATTGAGAAAGCCGCTCGCTGGGTCGGCAAGTCGAAACGCTGCATCCTGATGCACGCGCGCGGACTCGAGCATCAATCCAAAGGCGTCGAGAATTGTTCCGCGATCGTTAACATCGCGTTGGCAACCGGAAACATCGGCCGCGAAGGTTCTGGTCCGACCATGATTACCGGCCAGGGCAACGGCCAGGGCGGTCGCGAGCATGGACAGAAATGCGATCAACTTCCGGGCCAACGTTCGCTCTCAGATCCCGCCGCTCGCGAATACATTGCTGGAGTCTGGGGCATTCGACCGGAAGAGCTTCCTCAACCAGGCTACAGCGCGCAGGAAATCATGAACGCCATTCACTCAGGCGAAATCAAGGGCCTGTTGTCGATGTGTTTCAATCCGCTGGTTTCGCTGCCGGATGCCAACTTCACGCGGGAGGCACTATCGAAATTAGAGTACTGCGGAGTGATCGACTTCTTCATGTCCGAGACCGCTCATCATGCCGACGTGGTCCTGGCCGGCAGTCTGCATGAAGAAGAGGATGGCCTGGGATGCAGCGCCGAGGGACGCGTCATCCACTGGCAGAAGAGCATCGACCCTCCTGGTCAGGCGCGTCGAGATTCGGACATTATTGTTGATATCGCACATCGGTTGGGTCGAGGCAAGTATTTTCCGTTTAAGAATCCAGCCGACATTCTTGAGGAGCTTCGCGTCGCCTCCCGCGGCGGAGTCGCCGATTATTACGGCATCACTTATGAACGAGTCGACAAAGAGAAGGGCATTTTTTGGCCTTGCCCCGATCTCGACCATCCGGGTACCCCAATGCTTTTCGCCGACAAGAAGTTCTACACCCACGATGGGAAGGCCCACTTCAACAAGACAGAATGGCGTCCAAGCGGCGATCCTCTCGATGACGACTATCCTCTATATCTGACCACTGGAAGAGTGGTCAGCCAGTATTTGTCCGGCACGCAGACGCGACGCATCGGCGCACTAGTCGATCAGTATCCAGAGCCTCGCGCAGAGATTCATCCCCGGCTCGCCGAGAAGCACAACATCAAAGACGGCGATTGGGTCACAGTGACCACACGCCGCGACGATCTTACAATCCGCGCAATGGTGGTCAAAACGATCCGCCCCGACACCGTTTTCATCCCTTATCACTGGGCCGGGACGCGTAGCGCAAATCGTCTGACTCACCGAACCCTTGACCCACGCAGCAAGATCCCTGAGTTCAAAGTGTCCGCCTGCCGAATCCAACTCGCCACAAGCCCAGATTCCTCACCAGACGATCGAGCCGCTCATAACGGCGCTTCACGAGGAGGCGCATAGTGTACGGCTACGAGTTCTATATCGATCCCTCGCGCTGCATTGGATGCCGTTCCTGTCTGCAGGCTTGTGAGGAATGTGAGACCCATCGCGGAAAGTCGATGATCCACTTCGATTTCATCGAACGCCGCGAGAGCATCACGTCCGCAGCTTACGTTTGTTGGCACTGTGACGAGCCGACCTGTGCGCAGGTCTGTCCCGCGGATGCAATCAAGAAGGGCGAAGATGGTATCGTCCATTCCTCTATGAAGCCGCGCTGCATCGCCTGCAGCAACTGCGTCCTTGCCTGTCCCTTCGGAATACCGAAGATGATGGAACCCGAGCAGCAAATGATGAAGTGCGATATGTGTTACGACAGGACGTCTGTAGGCAAACGGCCGATGTGTGCGACGGTGTGCCCGAGTCAAGCGCTCGCCTACGTCCGCCCGGAAGACATTGCCAAACGGCGGGAGAGGCCAACAAATATTTTCTATTTTGGAGAACAGAAAATCACAACTAAGGTGTTCATGATGGCGCCGGCCGAGCGGGATGCTATCGCTTTAGATGTAGTGGACTACATGTGGGAGGAACAGCATGAATTGGCTGCGACGATCGAGTAGCGAACCGTTGTGGAAAGAGGAGTTTTCGGTTCGCACCGCCGACGAACGCTACGTTACTCGCAGACAGTTGACGAAATTCCTCGTGCTCACCAGTTTCGGCATGTTCGTTGGTAATCTCTGGATTCTGGTGCGCTCGATGCTCTCGAAGGCCCCTTCCTATCCTCAACAAACGGTCGCGCGTCTCGGCGAAATTCCGGTGGGAGGAGTGAAGTTGTTCACTTACCCGACCAAGGACGACCATTGCATTCTCGTTCGAACATCCGAGAATGAGCACGTCAGTTATAGCCAGAAATGCACTCACCTCTCCTGTGCGGTTTACTACTCGCAGGAGGATAACCGCCTCGAATGCCCGTGCCATAAAGGATTCTTTTCTGTCGCTGACGGGTCGGTTCTTCAAGGCCCTCCATCGAGGCCTTTGCCCAAAATCATTCTTGAATCCCGCGGTGGCGAACTCGTGGCCGTCGACATTAAGACATCATGACCGTGCCGACAAACATCGATCTTCCTCCGAAAACGCGCGGTCTTACCGCGATCGCCGGCGCCATGTCTCTGATCGCCGTACTGCTGATCGTACAGATTTGGCTACTGAGTGCGGCACTAGAATCATTTCTGGCGGGCAAACATCACACTGCTCTACCCGCAGCGATCTTTTCGGGATTAATGTTTCTGGTTTGTTTCGGGTTTTATCTGTTCGTTGATCGCGTGGACGCCGATGTTCGGCACAGTGATGAGGATCGTCAAAGCTGAGTGAGGTTACTGGACATGCCGGTTCAGATTGGAACGAAAGCTCACAGTTTTTCCGATCCTACGGGACTTCTATCGGACTGCCACAGGCGCATCGAGATGTTCCTCGGATCGTTGCAGCGCGTCGCAGAGGTCATTGATCGCCCCTTGACCGAAGAGGCGCGGTCAGCACTCGAATCCGCCCTCCGATACTTTCGGGAATCGGCCCCCAAGCACACCGCAGACGAGGAAGAGTCTCTGTTCCCTCGTCTGAGGCAGATTCAAGATCCCGAAATCGAAAACGCACTTGCAAGCCTGGACGCGCTCGAAGCCGACCACCACAAGGCGGACACCCTGCACGGCGAGGTGGATGTTCTTGGAACTCGATGTCTTGAGGAACGCTGTCTTCCCGCAACGGAGGCAGCTCAGTTTCGGCAGGCCGTCAACAACTTGGCTTCGATTTACAGGGAACACATTCGGATAGAGGACGAAGTAGTCTTTCCCGCCGCAAAACGAAGACTATCCAGCCCGCAACAATCGGCAATTGCGAATGAAATGGCGAGCCGTCGCAACTTGAGTTCATAATCCTTTACATCTTTGTGCGTTCCGCAAGCCTCACAAGTATTTGGAAATGGCGGGCGCGACGGGACTCGAACCCGCGGCCTCCTGCGTGACGGGCAGGCGTTCTAACCAACTGAACTACGCTGCCGCATGTTACGTCGTCAGATTTCTCCCGACTCCTTCTCCGTTCGCTCCTGTTCGATCTGGCCGTGCCGTGACAGAGTTGCGTTTCTAGGTTTTGCAACAACTTGCCAAGCGCGCCGCAAACATACAAGGTGACGAGTCCGTGTGGAATGGTTTGTTGGAACGGGAATCTTGAAGGAACTGACACAGATCGTTGCTCGCCGTCCTTGAAGTCATCGACGGAATTATCGATGCGGTCCAGGACGTCCGCACTGGATTCGCTGAAGATCAGCGGTCACAAGACGCGCAGCACGTTCGACCGATACGACATCGTTAGCGATGCCGACTTGGAGGACGCTTCGCGGAAGCTGGAAGTGGCACGCGAGTCTCGGAAGGCCGAGGTCGCCGCTGCTCAGGCACAGGAGCAACCCATCAGTACACAGTTGAGTACACAGTTTGCTATAGTGAACCCAACCTCAACCGCTAACTGATTGATTCAAAATAGGCCGGGATGGCGGAATTGGCAGACGCGTTGGACTTAGGATCCAATGCCCAAAAGGCGTGCAGGTTCAAATCCTGTTCCCGGCACCAGATCTAATCAATGACTTGGCGCTGCTGGCGCTTGGCACCGCCTGAGCTCTTCACTACTCCCTTCGTAGCCGATCTCGTTGGCCTAAGAGTCATCATCGCCAGCTTCGAAGTACCCTCGCGTACCCAGCCACACATCACTGTTCGGCGGGTCACTACAGGAAATACTGTAGAGTCAGCTGCAACTCTAAATGTTTAGAATGACTACGTTTTGTCTTGCTTCTGATTTCCCCAGTGGCGTAGGAAAGGCCTGGCGTAGGCGTGGAACGACGTCTTTTCGGCTCCATGTCCCGAACGGCACCGCTCTGTGTCTGAGCGGGGGGTCAGCCTTGGCGAATCACGAAGCGCGAGAATCAAAGGCTTTCTTTACAAATATTTCCCCGTTTGGAGGCGATCGTGAAGAGAAGCGACCGTGACGCGGCTGGCCTCAGCATGAATACCATTGAAAAGAGTTCGAAGAACAACGGTCGCTCCAGCCTGGCTGCCGAGCCGGTGTCTCCTGATCTGGCCGTCATACTCGCAAGTCTGCAGACTATGCGGGCGGGTGATTTTTCCGTGCGCCTTCCGGGCTCCTGGACCGGGTTGGCTGGAAAGATAGCTGACACATTCAATGAGATCGTCTCGGTTAACCAGCAAATGGCTCAGGAGTTGAATCGGGTGGGGCAAGTTGTGGGCAAGGAAGGGCGAACGCGGGAGCGTACCCGGTTTCATGAATCGAAGGGCGCATGGGGCGAGATGGAAGGGTCGATCAACACGCTCATCGAGGACCTGCTTCGTCCCACTGCGGAAGTCACCCGCGCCATTGCGGGTGTGGCGCAGGGCAACCTCACTCAAACTGTCCGGCTGGACGTGGATGGGCGGCCGCTCGAAGGGGAGTTCCTGCGTTCCGCCAACATCGTCAACACCATGATTCAGCAGTTGGGCGTATTTACCTCGGAAGTGACGCGCGTGGCGCGTGAGGTCGGCACCGACGGCAAACTGGGCGGCCAGGCACAAGTGCCGGGCGTGGCGGGCACCTGGAAGGACCTTACCGATTCCGTCAATTCGATGGCCAGCAATCTGACCGGCCAGGTGCGCAACATTGCCGAAGTCGCAACCGCGGTGGCCAGCGGCGATCTCTCCCGCAAAATCACGGTGGACGTGCGCGGCGAAATTCTTCAGCTCAAGGAAGCCATCAACACCATGGTGGACCAGTTGCGCTCGTTTGCCTCGGAAGTGACGCGCGTGGCGCGCGAAGTCGGCACCGACGGCAAGCTGGGCGGTCAGGCGGTAGTACCTGGCGTGGCGGGCACGTGGAAGGATCTTACGGACTCGGTAAACGCCATGGCCGGGAACCTGACGGCGCAGGTGCGCAACATCGCTGAAGTCACTACCGCCGTCGCTCGCGGCGACTTGTCTCGCAAGATTACCGTGGACGTGAAGGGCGAAATCCTTGAACTCAAGGACACCATCAACACCATGGTGGACCAACTCAACGGTTTTGCCGGCGAAGTCACTCGCGTGGCCCGCGAAGTGGGCACCGAAGGCAAGCTGGGCGGCCAGGCGCAGGTGCCCGGTGTGGGTGGCACCTGGAAAGATCTCACCGACAATGTGAACTTCATGGCAAGCAACTTAACCGGCCAGGTTCGCAATATCGCGGAAGTGGCTACGGCGATTGCCAGCGGCGATCTCTCGCGCAAGATCACGGTGGATGTCCGCGGAGAAATTCTGCAGCTCAAGGAAACACTCAATACCATGGTGGACCAGCTGAACCGCTTCGCCGGAGAAGTGACGCGCGTGGCGCGCGAAGTCGGCACGGAAGGCAGGCTGGGCGGCCAAGCCAACGTTCCGGGCGTCGCCGGCACCTGGAAGGACTTGACCGATTCTGTCAACTCCATGGCCGGTAACCTGACCGGACAGGTGCGCAATATTGCCGAGGTCACGACCGCGGTGGCCGGCGGCGACTTGTCACGCAAAATCACGGTGGACGTAAAAGGCGAAATTCTCGAGCTGAAGAACACCATCAACACCATGGTCGATCAGCTCAACGCATTCGCCGGCGAAGTGACCCGCGTGGCCCGCGAAGTCGGTACGGAAGGCAAGCTGGGCGGCCAGGCGCAAGTGCCCGGCGTGGCCGGCACCTGGAAAGACCTTACCAACAATGTGAACTTCATGGCCAGCAACTTGACTGGCCAGGTCCGCAACATCGCCGAGGTGGCTACAGCGGTAGCGCGCGGTGACTTGTCGCGCAAGATCACGGTGGACGTGAAGGGAGAAATTCTCGAGCTCAAGGACACCATCAACACCATGGTGGACCAGTTGCGGGCCTTTGCTTCAGAAGTGACGCGTGTGGCCCGCGAAGTCGGTACCGACGGCAGGCTGGGCGGCCAGGCGCAAGTGCCGGGCGTGGCAGGTACGTGGAAAGACCTTACGGATTCTGTCAACTCGATGGCCAGCAACTTGACCGGGCAGGTGCGCAACATCGCCGAAGTGGCCACGGCGATCGCGACCGGCAACTTGTCCAGAAAAATCACGGTGAACGTGAGCGGCGAAATTCTCCTGCTCAAGGAGACCATCAACACGATGGTGGACCAGCTCAACGCTTTTGCCGGCGAGGTCACGCGTGTAGCTCGCGAAGTAGGCAGCGAAGGCCGTCTGGGCGGACAGGCCAACGTGCCCGGCGTGGCCGGCACTTGGAAAGACCTTACTGACTCCGTCAATTCCATGGCCGGAAACCTGACCGGCCAGGTGCGCAATATTGCCGAGGTAACAACGGCAGTGGCCCGCGGCGATTTGTCACGCAAGATCACGGTGGACGTGAAAGGCGAAATTCTGGAGCTGAAGAACACGATCAACACCATGGTGGACCAGCTCAACGCTTTTGCCGGCGAGGTTACGCGCGTAGCGCGTGAAGTGGGCACCGAAGGCAAACTGGGTGGCCAGGCACAGGTGCCTGGGGTCGGCGGTACCTGGAAAGATCTCACCGATAACGTGAACTTCATGGCCAGCAATCTGACGGGACAGGTGCGTAACATCGCCGAGGTGGCCACGGCGATTGCGACCGGCGACCTATCCAAGAAAATTACCGTGGACGTGCGCGGCGAAATCCTGCAGCTCAAGGAAACGCTCAACACCATGGTCGAGCAGTTGCGCTCGTTCGCCGCGGAAGTGACTCGCGTGGCGCGTGAAGTGGGCAGCGAGGGCCGGCTGGGAGGACAGGCCAATGTGCCGGGAGTGGCCGGCACCTGGAAAGATCTTACTGATTCCGTCAATGCGATGGCCGGAAACCTGACAGCGCAGGTACGCAACATCGCCGAGGTCACGACCGCGGTAGCGCGCGGCGACTTGTCGCGCAAGATTACCGTGGATGTGAAAGGTGAAATCCTCGAACTCAAGAACACTATCAACACCATGGTGGACCAACTCAACGCCTTCGCTGCCGAAGTGACGCGCGTGGCGCGCGAAGTGGGCACCGACGGCAAGCTGGGCGGTCAGGCCAAAGTGCCCGGCGTCGCGGGAACGTGGAAGGATTTGACCGACAACGTCAACGTCATGGCAGTCAACCTGACCGAGCAGGTGCGCGGTATCGTCAAAGTCGTGACCGCTGTGGCCAACGGCGAACTGACGCAGAAACTTACCGTCAACGCCAAGGGCGAGGTTGCCGCCCTGGCCGAAACCATCAACAACATGACCGACACGCTGGCCACCTTTGCCGACCAGGTAACCACGGTAGCGCGCGAAGTGGGCGTGGAAGGCCGGCTGGGTGGCCAGGCCAGTGTGCCCGGGGCCGCGGGCACGTGGAAAGATCTCACCGGCAACGTAAACCTGCTCGCGGACAACCTGACCAACCAGGTGCGCGCTATTGCGGAAGTCGCCACGGCTGTTACCAAGGGCGACTTGACCCGCTCCATTCAGGTGGAAGCCAGCGGCGAGGTCGCGGACCTGAAAGACAACATCAACACGATGATCGACAACCTGCGGCTGACCACCGATCGCAACACCGAACAGGACTGGCTGAAGACCAACCTGGCGCGCTTTACCGGCATGTTGCAGGGGCAGCGCGATCTGTCCAGCGTGGGCCGCATGCTGCTGTCGGAACTGGCGCCCTTGGTCGATGCCCAGCAGGGCGTCATTTATCAGATGGAGTCAGAAGAATCCGCCAGCATGGTTCTGCTTTCGGCCTTCGCCGCCGATGGACCGGACGGGCAACTCCGGCGTCTCAGAATCGGCGAGGGCCTGGTGGGACAATGCGCGGCCGAGAAGCGGCGCATGTTGATTTCTGACTTGCCGGAGAACACGGTACCCATTCGCTCCGGCCTGTTCGAGGCTGTTCCCCGCAACGTCATAGTGCTGCCGGTGCTGTTTGAGGATCGGGTGAAGGCTGTAATCGAGCTGGCCTCGCTGAGTAACTTCACCGCCTCGCATCTGGCTTTTCTGGAACAGCTGACCGCCAGCATCGGCATCGTGCTCAACAGTATTGAAGCCACCATGCAAACCGAGGGCTTGCTGAAGCAGTCGCAACAGCTGGCCACCGAACTGCAAACCCAGCAGAAAGAGCTGCAACAAACCAATGAGCAGCTGGCGCAAAAAGCCCAGCAATTGGCCGAACAGAACGTGGAAGTGGAACGCAAGAACCAGGAGATTGAGCAGGCACGGCGCGCCCTGGAAGGTAAGGCCAAAGAACTGGCACTGACTTCGAAGTACAAGTCGGAGTTCCTGGCCAACATGTCGCATGAATTACGCACTCCCCTCAACAGCATCCTGGTGCTGGGCCAGCAACTCACCGACAACCCTGACGGCAATTTGACCCCGAGGCAGGTTGAGTTCGCGCGCACCATTCACGGCGCGGGGACCGATTTGCTGAACCTGATCAGCGACATTCTTGATCTTTCGAAGATCGAATCGGGCACGGTCTCGGTTGATGCCGAGGAAGTCTTCTTCGCCAGCCTGCTCGACATGGTGGCCCGCCCCTTCCGCCACGAGGCGGAGAGCCGGCGCTTGAGTTTCGAAGTACACACGGATCCCCACCTCACCCGCAGTCTGGTCACGGACTCGAAACGCCTGCAGCAGGTTCTCAAGAACCTGTTGTCCAATGCATTCAAGTTCACAGAGCACGGCGGCGTAAATCTTTCCGTGACGGTCGCTACCGGCGGGTGGAGCGATGATCACCCGGTGCTGGGGACGGCGGGGTCGGTGGTGGCCTTCGAAGTCTCCGACACCGGTATCGGTATTCCGTCCGAGAAACAGCGCATCATCTTTGAGGCGTTCCAGCAGGCTGACGCCGGCACCAGCCGCAAATACGGCGGCACCGGATTGGGCCTGGCCATCAGCCGCGAGTTGGCCAGCCTGTTGGGAGGCGAGATTCAGTTGCGCAGCGCCCCTGGCCGCGGCAGCACCTTCACGCTCTTTCTCCCGCAAACCTACGTGGGTCCGTCCGTGCCTGCCGTGGCCATCGCCGAGCGCAAGAATGCTTTCCTGCCGCGGCAGGGATCACCAGTCACCGCGGAATTCTCAATTGAGCGTGTCGCGGACGATCGTGCCACCCTGCAGCCCGGCGACGCCGTCTTGCTGATCGTTGAAGATGATCCGCACTATGCCCGCGTGCTGGTTGACTTGTCCCACGACAAGGGGTTCAAGGTGCTGGTAGCCATGGGCGGCGCGGAAGCGCTGGCTCTGGCCCGCGAATTTCATCCCACCGCCGTCTCGCTCGACGTATTCCTGCCGGACATGCTGGGATGGACCGTGCTCAATCACTTGAAACAGGACCCAGCCACCCGCCACATCCCAGTTCAGATGTTGACCCTGGATGAGGACCGGCACCACGGCCTGACCCGGGGCGCATTCGCATTTGTCACCAAGCCCACCACGCCGGAAGGCCTGGAGTCGGCGCTGGCGCGCATCAAGCAGTACACGGCGCCGCGCCGAAAACGCCTGCTGGTGGTGGAGGACAACCCGGCGGAGCAGATGAGCATTCGTGAGCTCCTGAGTCACGACGACATCGACGTTTCGATCGCTGCCAGCGGGGCGGAGGCGCTCAGCGCGGTCACTGAACAGGCGTTCGACTGCGTCGTGCTGGATCTGCGCCTGCCGGACATGACGGGTTTCGACGTCCTGCAGCGTCTGAGCGACACTCCGGCGCTGAACGACTTGCCCGTGGTGGTGTTCACCGGAAAGGAACTGTCGCCGGAAGAAGACGCCCGCCTCCACACCCTGGCGCGCAGCGTCGTGGTCAAGGGGGTTGAGTCGCCGGAGCGGCTGCTCGACGAAACTGCTTTGTTCCTGCATCGGGTGGTCGCGGATCTTCCGCCAGAAAAGCAAAGAATGCTCGACCGGTTGCACCGTTCGGATGACGCGCTGGTGGGCAAGAAGGTGCTGGTGGTGGATGACGACGTACGCAACATCTTCGCCCTCAGCAGCGTGCTGGAGCGGCGGGGAATGACCGTGCTGACCGCCGGAACTGGCCGGGAGGCCATAGCGACGATCGAGTCCACTCCGGAAATTGCCATCGTGCTCATGGACATCATGATGCCGGAAATGGATGGCTACGAGACCATGCAGGTCATCCGGCAGAACACGTTGTTCCGGCGCTTGCCCATCATTGCCTTGACCGCCAAGGCGATGAAGGGCGATCGCGAGAAATGCCTGGAAGCGGGTGCCTCTGAGTATCTGGCCAAGCCGGTCAATACCGAGCAACTGCTCTCGGCACTTCGAGTGTGGCTTCACCGGTAACCGGTCCAGACAGGCCGGCGCAAGAAAGGGAGCCTATGAGCGCGAAGAAAAATAAAGTCAACATTCTCATGGTGGATGATCAGCCGGCCAAGCTGCTCAGCTATGAGGTCATCCTCCGGGAACTGGGCGAAAACCTGATCAAGGCTTCTTCCGGACGAGAGGCGCTGGAGCAGTTGCTCAAGAACGACATCGCCATCGTGCTCATGGATGTCAGCATGCCCGAGCTTGATGGCTTTGAGCTGGCGGAGATGATCCACCAGCATCCACGCTGTCAGGAGACAGCGGTGATTTTCATTTCGGCGGTGCACCTCACTGCTCTCGATCAGCTCAAAGGCTACGCGCACGGCGCCGTGGACTACATTTCCGTGCCGGTCATTCCTGAACTGCTGCGTGCCAAGGTCAGGGTGTTCGCGGAACTGCACCGGAAGACGAATCAACTGGAGTCCCTGAACCGAGAGCTGGAACAGCGGGTGGCCGAGCGGACCGAGGAGTTGGAACAGCGGGCGGAGACCTTGCAGCTCTTGAATGGACAGCTGGCCAGCAAGAACCAGGAACTCGATGCCATCGTGAAAACCGCTCCGGATATCATCTTCAGCCGGCAGGCCGACGGCTCCCGGGATTACATCAGCGCCCGTTTTCACGAATACACGGGCGCCGCTCCCGGCACGGTAGGCGGTTTCGGGTGGCTGCAGTATGTGCATCCCGACGACAGCGAGCGCAGCCGCGCGCACTGGCTGCATTGCGTGCAGTCAGGCGAGAATTACGAAACCGAGTATCGCCTGCGCGGACGTGATGGACAGTATCGCTGGTTTCGCGCCCGAGCTGTACCCATTCGCGGTGAGACCGGCGAGGTCGTCCGCTGGTATGGGACCTGCTCCGACATCCACGACAGCAAACTGCTGGAGCAGTCGATGCGCGAGAGCGCAATCGAACTGGAGAAGATGGTGGATGAAAGGACGGCTGCGTTGCGGCGCCTTTCCCGGCGCCTGATTACCATGCAGGATGACGAACGGCGGCGCATCGCGCGCGAATTGCACGACGGCCTGGGCCAGGAAATGGTGGCCCTTAAGATGATGATCAGCGGGATTTCCCGGCAGGGGCCGGCCCTGCTGGAAAACCAGATCAGCGAGGCCAACAGCCTGATTGATCATGCTACGCAGCAGATTCGCAGCCTCTCCCATCTCCTGCACCCGCCCCTGCTCGATGAGGTGGGCCTGGTCTCCGCCCTGCGCTGGTACCTGGACGGACTGACGCAACGCAGCGGCATCGAAACCGCGCTCGAAATGCAGCCACCCGATTTTCCCCGGCTTACCCTGGAACTGGAGACGGCAATGTTTCGCATCATCCAGGAGGCTCTGACCAACGTCTTTCGCCACTCCGGGGCGCGGAAAGTGGGGATCACCCTGATGCAGCGGGAGAACGAGGTTATCGTTAAGGTGCAGGATGACGGGAAAGGCGTGGTGGAAGGGATTGTAGAGTTGCGGCCCGGCAGCACTGGCGTCGGCATCGGGGGGATGAGCGAGCGCGCCCGGGAATTCGGGGGACAATTGAAACTGACCAATGCCCATCCCGGTACGATCGTTGAGGTGATCATTCCGCGTTCCCTTTCAGTGCCGTCTGACGGTCCGCGGGGGCGGGAAGAAAAACTGGCCGTCCTGAGGACCCCTCGTAGTCCGGACATGGGCCAGGCTTCAGTAGGTTATGAGTAGTGAACTGCAGTTGCCTGTGCTCCCACCAGCTATGGCCGCCTGGTGTGGCGCCAGCCTGGGTCGCAGGTCTGCTCCTCCAGTCCGTACCAGATAAGTGGTGACCGACAATAGCCAACACGATGCGGAGGTCCGCCAGTTCCTTTTGGACCAGATCGACAGCGTGCCTCATCTTGAGGCCTTGCTCCTGCTGTGGAATAGCCGGCCTAAACTGTGGCAGGCTGACGAAATGGCCGGTCGGCTGTATGTGGACCGCGAGGTTGCACTCAGGCTCCTGCAAGACTTGGCGCGACAGCAGTTGATCGATTCTGATACCAGTTCTCCGGAACGTTACTGCTATCGGGATGACCCGGCCGACAGAAGCCGACTGATCAGAATGGTGGATGAAACGTATCGCCGGGAAGTGGTTCGCGTATCCACCCTGATCCATTCAAAGCCCTCTTCGCCAGTGCGGGATTTTGCTCGAGCCTTCCGCTTTACCAAGGAGTGAAGCTGACATGGCCGCGATGGTTTACATTCTCGGTGCCTTGACCAGTCTGGCCTGTGCGGTGTTGCTGCTGCGAGGCTACTCGCGGGGACGGAAGAGGCTTTTGCTGTGGAGCGGACTATGCTTTGCAGGTCTCGCCGTGTCGAACCTCCTCGTTTTTGTTGACCTCGTTCTCTTGCCGGCTCAAGACCTTTATCTGTGGCGGCTTGCGACCACCGGAGTCGCCATGGCGCTGTTACTGTACGGATTGATTTGGGAGAGTAACTGACTCATGATTGAGCCATTCCTGTTGGGCGCAATCGCTACCGCGTCGTTTACCGCCGGAGTGTTCTTCCTGAAGTTCTGGACCGCCACGCGGGATTTCCTGTTTCTCGCCTTCGCCGTCTTTTTCCTGGTTGAAGGCATCAATCGCGTAGCGCTGCTGCTGGCGACTCGGCCCAATGAAGGCAGCCCCTGGATCTATCTGGTTCGTCTCCTGGCTCTGGCGTTCATCCTGGGCGCAATAATCAGGAAGAATTACGGCGGCAAAGGCTCCCCCGCCTAATTCTGGGTTTTCTCCTGGCCAGCAGACTTCGATTGTCTTTGTAGTACACCGGAGTCAACCGTGAGACCGGTCCTCGAAATCGTCTGGAAGTAGAGTTGATCGGCGTCAATTTCGACCAGCATAAAGTCCCGATCCGTATCAAAGCCCGCCTGCATCTGATCCGAGGGTCTCAGGTTGTGATATCGCAGTTCACCGGAATTCCCCAGGACAAAGTAATCGATGTCATTCTGCGGCTTCAATCTCTCATAGACATGTTCGTGTCCGGAAAAGACTACATTGACGCCGTATTTTTGAAACAGGGGAACCAGCGTGGAGCGCAAGTCCAAGTCCGGTCCGTGATACTTTCCGTCAGAATAAAGGGGATGGTGGAAGTAGCAGATCTTCCAGGCCGCCGTGGAATTTCGCAGCTGCTCTTCCACCCAGTTCAGCTGTTCCGGGTTCATGTAGGTGCTGTCGAGCGCAAAGAAGGCGACGTCATTCTTTTTGAAACTGTAATAGCGCTTGCCTCCCATGTTAAACAGCTTGTACAAGCGCTCGTCGGGATTGTCATGATTTCCCAGCGAGGCGTAAAACTTGACTCCGGCATCGAGCAAAGGCTTGTAAGGTTCTTCAAACTTACGCGCAAAATCGCGGGGCCTGTCCCCGCCGTAGATGTTGTCCCCCAGCATGATCACGAAGCTGAAACTGACAATCTGCCGGTACGCTTCCATTTCCTGAGCCACCTGCAATTGGGGAAGGTCTCCGGTTCCGGAATCGCCGATCACGGCAAAGCGCACTGAATTCGGGTTCAAGGGAAGCTTAAGCTGCAGATCCGGCGTCGGAGGCGCGGCAAGGGCCGGCGGCGTGAAAAGTGAAAGCAGCGTCTCTACCCGGGCATGGATGGGTACAGAGGTCGTCTGCCCGGGGTCGGTTCTTACCACGCCCCCGGCAAGGACGATGCAACTCAGAAAGATGAGGACTCGCAATCTCATCGGTCAGGGTCCAGGCTGAGGTGCGGGCAAGGCATCCGGCAAGAGATCCACCACCAGGCCGGCGGCACTATCCAGGAGAATCAGTTCGCGGCCTACGATGCGATATTCGATTTCTGCGGGGAGTTTTGGCAGATCCGACAGGAGCGTCGGAGGGGTGGATTGCAATGCTACCGTTTGAGGATACTGCTGATTGATTGCGGGGGACAGTCCACGGACCGGTTCGGCATGACGCAAGCTGGCTCGAATCTTGCTGCCATGGCCGCTCTTGAAGGGCATTGCGATCAATTTTCTAAATAGCGCGCTGACGGCAGGCGTGAAGATATCTCCTGGCTTCGCCTGTGATCGCTCCGCACTGATTTTCTGCGCCAGGGCGGCCTGATATTGTTTGAGGTCCGCCGACGAACTTTTGGATTTTGGGGCCGGCAGGCCTGCTTCCATCCGCTTGCGCAACTTTACGTACTCGTCCACCCGCTTGCTGAAGTCCTGGATCGTCAGAGAATCCTGATTGACGGAAATCCCGTTGCTGGACTTCGGTGGCGGCGCGTTTTGGGTCAGCAGCCAGCTGTTTGCAGCCAGCACCCACGCTACCGCGGCGACTCCTTTGATCATGGTCACGTTGCAGTTAGATGCGTTCAGGCAGCACAGGGTTGAAAACTCCGTGTCACTTTCCGGCGGGCTCTTTTTTGTCCGTTACCTCTGCCATGACTCCCTGGATCGCCTCTTTGACGGCCTCCCTGACCGCTTCTTTAACCGTGCTCTGCACATCCTTATGATCGAGTTCGATATCGGTGTCTTCCGCGGCCACCTCCTTGATGATTCTTTCCACCACCGGGCCCACGGGCGGGAGATCTTTGGCAATGCTCTTGGCTACTCTCCTGGCAGCTTTGACCACAGTCGAGTTGGCAGGCTCAGCCGCGGATTCTTTCGGTGAGGCAACAGCCGCATGCCAGTCTGACTCAAAGATCTTTATCACCGCGGCAATAATCTTCCGGTCAGGCAGGATGATTCCAATTTCCCGCCGGGCGTCCAGTTCGAGTTCACGCAAACTTTGGCTTCCGATGAACATCTGGCTGCGATCACGAACGATGGTGCGGGTATGCAGGCGCATGCCGTTAAGCCGGCGTATGGCGAGGCCGCTGGTCTTGCGCGTGACTTTGCCGATGATCCGGACTTCAATTCCCTGCCTGGCCTTTTCTTCCAGCAGCCGGATCATCGCCCGGTCCGCAATCTTCATGTCATAAATGAGCAGCTCTTTTTTGGCCCCCTGGATAAACGCTGCCAGCTGCTTTCGCGCATTCAGCGGGCTGACCAGGAACCGGGGGCTGCCTGGAGTGTAGGCCTGTCGCTTGGTGTCGCTTGCGAAAAGCTTTTCTCCTTCCTGCACCAGCTGCCGGTTCGTCGCGACGATGCCGAAGCTGCGGCTGTGATCGATATCCAGGCGGGTCAGATTGAAGGCCAGCAGATAGAGTTGCTTGCGATCCACGATCATCATCTTGCCGTGGTAACGCACCAGATCGTTGGAGGTGCGAGCCACGGTGATGCCGGCTGCCAGAAAGCGCATTTCCAGCTTGCGCAGGTTTTTCTCGCCTCCGCGATTTGTGTAGGCGACAAGAGCATGGACAAACACTCCTCGCTTTACGGCGTTTTCCAGGGCCCGCTCGATTTCGATGCGATCGAAACGGAAGATTACAATCTCCACGCTGGTACGCGCCTTCTCGATTGCTTTTACCAGCGGCCCAACGCCATCGCCGGGCTGTATAAGAAGCTTCATGATTCTCCCCTTGTTGCCTCATGCAGCAGGGCATAGCGGCAGCATTTCTTCGTCAGGTCAAGCTATCGCTTGTCGGCCCTTTAGCATCTACAGTCGTCGGAACGACTGTACCTCAAATGAATATGCAAACTCTTGCGCAATCGCTATTTCGACTTGTCGGGCACTTGGGCGCGATTCCGGCCGGGGAGTCCCGAGCTCAGCGCGAAAGCTTGAGGATGCGGCACAGGCTCGTCGCGTTGTTTCTACTGTGTGCGGCTTTCACTCTCGCCGGCCCGAGTGCGTCAGCGGAAACGCCGGCTGAGGGAAACCAGGAGGCCATCCTGTGGCGAGAACCGGACGATATGGCAGCGCGGAGCCTTCTTTACGGGTCCGGGGGAGCGGAACACCAGCCCCGCGGGAAAATGGTATTCGTTGATGAAGACCACCTCGGCACAAATCCCAAATTCCATGTCCGCGACTCGGAGGGCACACAATGGACGGTGAAAATGGGGGTGGAAGCCCGGCCCGAAACAGCCGCTGCCCATCTTCTGTGGGCAGCCGGATACTACACCGATGAAGATTACTTCGTGCCCAGTGTGATCGTGGAAGGCCTTCCTTCGCATCTGCAGCGCGGTCAGAATCTTATTGGAAAGAATGGAGCCATTTCAAATGTGCGCATGGAGCGCCACTTGAAGGACGAAAAAAAGACAGGCAATTGGCATTGGCGGCGCAATCCCTTCACCGGCACGCGTCAGTTCAACGGCTTGCGGGTGATGATGGCGTTGATGAATAGCTGGGACCTGAAAGACGAGAATAACGCAGTGTACGAGCGCACGTCCGAGACGGATGGCCCGCACAAGATTTACCTGGTCAGCGACCTGGGAGCCAGCTTCGGCACCACCGGATACAGCTGGACTCAGGCCATGGCTAAAGGCAATCTAAAGTCTTATAGCCACTCCAGGTTCATTGGGAAGGTGCACCCCGAGTTTGTCGATTTCAACGTTCCCACCCGGCCGGCCCTCATTTATTTTTTTCATTTGCCCGGTCTGATCCGCCGGATGCGCATGCGCTGGATCGGAAGACACATCCCGCGTGAGGATGCCAGATGGATAGGGGATCTACTGTCCCGCCTGTCGCTCGAACAGATCCAGGACGCCTTTCGATCAGCCGGTTACTCGCCCCAGGAAGTGGATGGGTTTTCGAAAGTCGTACAGGAACGAATTGCCGAACTGACCAGGCTCTGATCTAAGTTCAGGTTTTCACAACACCACCGGGGATCAACTGGTCGCTGTCTTCTCCACATCATCTTCTTCGGTCCGGTGCTGCAGCTGTTCGAGCTCGGAATACAATCCGCCGGTCTTGATCAATTGCTCATGAGTGCCGCTCTCGGCGATGCCGCCATCCTTGATCACAAAAATGACATCGGCGCGGCGAATGGTGGACAGGCGATGTGCAATCACAATTGAAGTCTTGCCTTCCAGCAATCGATCCAGCGCCTCGAACACGAGCTTTTCCGAGGCGGCGTCCAGTCCCGAAGTCGGTTCGTCCAGAACAAGAATAGGGGTATCGCGGATGATGGCGCGGGCAATCGCTATACGCTGCCTCTGACCACCCGAGAGAGTCATGCCGCGCTCTCCCAGCAAGGTGTCGTAGCCCTCCGGCAGCTTCTGAATGAATTCGTGGGCGTTCGCCTGCTCGGCCGCGTGCAGTATCTCCGCTCGGGTCGCTTCGGGCTTCCCGTAAGCGATGTTCTGCCAGATGGGGGCCTGGAAGAGAACGGTTTCCTGCAACACGAAACTGATCTGCTGACGCAGTGACTTCTGCCGGAAGCGCTTTATGTCGGAGCCATCGATACGCACAATCCCGGAAGTCGGATCGTAGAAGCGCGGAATCAGGCTGATGATGGTCGTCTTGCCGGCGCCGGTCGGTCCCACCAGCGCAACCAATTGTCCGGGCTCGATCGTGAAGCTCACATCTTCAAGAATGGGGTTTTCCGGAACGTAACAGAAATCGACGTGGTCAAA
>DATGYF010000020.1:0-7540 GCA_035298145.1 Terriglobales bacterium
AGAAATACTTTCACGACCTGGGGATCGAACTGCTTGCCCGACCAGCGCTCGATTTCTTCCCGCGCCGCCTGCAGAGACTGAGCGGGACGATAAGGGCGGTCCGAGGTAATGGCATCGAGCGTATCCGCCACCGAGAACATGCGCGCGCCCAGGGGAATCTGCTCGCCCTTCAGTCCGCGCGGGTATCCCGTCCCGTCGAAGCGCTCCTGATGGGAATAGACAATCTCGGCAGCCTCCGCCAGAAACGGGATCCGGCTCAGAATCTGGTAGCCGTGGTAACAATGCTCGCGCATGATGGTGATCTCGTCCGGCGTCAGCTTGTCGGGCTTGGTCAGAATCTTGTCGGGAATCGCCATCTTGCCGATGTCGTGCAGAAACGCGCCGCGAGCGATCACGTCAATCTGGTTCTTGGGCAGTCCCATGGCGCGTGCGATGGCTATGGTGAACGCCGTGACCCGCCGGGAGTGGCCTTCCGTCTCCGCATCTTTCAAATCCAGCGCGCCGCCCAGCGCTTCCAGTGTGATGTCGTAGGAGCGTTCGAGATCGACCAGGGCCTTCTTCAGTTGTTCGGTGCGGGCTGCCACCAGCGATTCCAGGCTGGTCTGGTAAGCGCGGTTCTCCAGCTTCAAACGGCGATTCTCCAGCGCCCGGCGCACGGTAGCCAAAAGCTGCTCCCGCTCGAATGGTTTCAGCAGGTAGTCATACGCGCCATTGCGGATCGCAGCCAGGGCCACCGAGATATCGTGCACCGCGGTAACCATCACCACCGGCATTTCCGGAAAGCGTTCCTTGGTTCTTTCGAGCAGACCAATACCATCCAGGTTTGCCATCATCAGGTCGGACAGCATCAGCTCGAATTCCTCGCCGGATTCGAGCAGGGCCAGGGCCTCCATTCCGGAGCCGGCCTGTCGGCACTTGTAGCCCGCCGTAGTCAGCATGGACGAGACAATCTCGCGGATCGTCTCCTCGTCATCGACAACCAGGATGCGGTCAACTGGCATGGTTTTGTTCAGACTACGGCCAATTCTACCGTAGTTCCGAGA
Source organism: Terriglobales bacterium (assembly GCA_035298145.1). Classification (GTDB taxonomy): domain Bacteria; phylum Acidobacteriota; class Terriglobia; order Terriglobales; family Acidobacteriaceae; genus JAIQFF01. The sequence continues at coordinate 1,044 of DATGYF010000020.1, forward strand.
TTCCGAAAGTAACCAGAAGGTCAGGGAAAGCCCATTGGCCCTTCGGGGAAGCGTGCTATTAAGGAAGGGAGCGCGGGATCCCCCTGGCTGCGATGAATCCATTGACCTTCTCTACCTGGCTTGCGGTGAGGGACATTACTGTCCCTGGTCTGTCCCCACAGGAGTCGGCGGCCCTGCTCCTGCTGGCCGCCAGCCTGCTGGTCTTCCGCGCCTTTCGCGAGCGCTACCTGTTGATCTGGACCCTGGGGTGGCTGGCCTACTTCGTTTCCCGCTGGACCCTCGCGGATCACGTCGCCGGACCCGTCCCCAGCTATCTGATTGCGATTTCGCAAGCCGAGTTTGTCCTGGCGGTCTGCCTGTTCGCTGCCGCCATCTTCGTCTATACCCACGCCCGCGGACTCTTGCTGCCCCTGATTCTGATCACCTTGACCATAATGGGCTTTTGCGTGGCCCGCATCTGGCTCTGGCCGCAGTCGATTACCCTGCGCGTGGCCCTGGAAGTGGCCTATCGGATCGTTGCCATTACCGCAGCCTATCGCCTCATTCGCTACCGCTGGGCGCGCTGGGAAATAGGCCCCTGGCTGCTCAGTATCAGCATGCTCTTGCTGCACCTCCAATGGGAACCCGTTGATTCTCATCTGCCGGCTGGGTTCAATCTGATGGTGAGCCTGCTGGCCGGGTTGAGCATGCTGTTGCTGGTTTTCGATGATTACAAATTACACATGCGCCGCCTGGGCGTTGTGAATTCACTCACCAGCAGCATTACTCGGGCCCAGCAGCACGGACCCATCATGGCCACCGCGCTCGAGGAACTCAAAGGCCTCATGCACGCCAAGTCCGCCTGGTTTCGCCTGGTGGAGGGCGATCGCATGGTCATTGCCCAGCAGATCGGCCTGTCCAAGGGCTTTCTCCAGGACCGCCTCTCCGTCCCGCTGGACGACGACTTTGAACGCACCCTCGGCGGCACCGTGCCGGTCGTGCTGGTGACCGCTGCTGCGCCTGAAACCGTCCGCCCCTATCTCAAGCAGGAAGGATTTCATCATGTTGTGATGGTTCCTGTGCTGGGTAAGAAGTCAGTTATCGGCACCCTTGCCCTGGGCGGCGCTCACCGCCTGCGCTACTCTCCGGACGAAATGGAGTTCCTCGTCACCACCGCTCATCAGTTGGGCCTGGCGGTAGAAAACCTCCGCCTGGTGGAACAGATTCTTCGCTCCCATCGCCAGTGGACCAACACCTTCGATTCCATCCATGACCTTGTCCTCCTTCACGATTCCGATTTTCGTGTAATGAAGGCCAACCATGCCCTGCTCGAACGCTTGAACCAGGCGCCCGCCGATGTCGTGGGCCAGCTCTGCGAAGCCGTGCTGCCGCACAATCGCGGGCAGTGGCAAGGCTGTCCCTACTGCGGGCATCCCGAAGAGGGTTTTCACGAAGGCCCCGATCCCGGCTTTGGCGGCTTCTCCATGGTCTCAACCTCTTCTTACGTGGAGCAGGGAAGCAAGCAAAAAGGCACCATTCACGTGGTGCGCGACACCACCGACCGGCGCATCGCCGAAGAAAAATACCGCTTATTGTTTGAGCAGGTGCAGGAAGGCGTTTTCGTTGCCACTCCCGAAGGCAAACTGCTCGATTGCAATGACGCTTTCATTCGCATGCTCGGCCACGGCAGCCGCGAGGAAGTGTTGGCCCTGAACGTTGACACCGAGCTCTACGCTTCCCACGAACAGCGTGAAGTGTTCCGGCGCGAAGTGGAATTGCACAACTACGTTCGCAACTTTGAAGTCACCCTGCGCCGCAAGGACGGCACCCTGCTCACCGCCATGGAGAGCAGTTTCGCCACCCGCAACGCCGAAGGCAAGATCGAGCGCTACCAGGGCTTCCTGCTCGATATGACCGAAAAGAAGCGCGCCGAGGATGAAATCCGCCGCCGCAACCGCGAGCTCAATGCCTTGAATGCCATGGCGGTCATCGCCACCCAGTCCTTCGACCTCGACGAAATTCTCAACCTCACGCTTCGCCAGGTGATCACCCTGCTGGGCGCCGAAACCGGTTCCATCTACCTCTGCGATTTGGACGAAACCACCTTCCGCCGCCGCGCCGGTTGGGGCCAGCGCAGCGCCGAACGCGCCCGCCTCTCCGAAATCAGGTTTACCGAGGGCTTCGGCGAACTGGTGACCCGTTCCCGCACCGAAGTCATCACCAGCGACTATCTGCCGCACCTGCCCGCGCAGGTCGCGGAATTCATTCGCGCCGACGGCCTGGCCTCCTGGATATGGGTCCTGCTGTGGGGGAAAGACAAGCCCATCGGCATCATGGGAATCAGCAGCCGCGAGAGCCGCGAGTACACCAGCAACGACGAGAGCCTGCTGGTGGCCATTGGCCGGCAATTGTCCACCACCATCGAGAAAGTCCGACTCTACGAGGAAACCTGCCGCGCCTACGAAGACCTGCGCCGCGCCCAGGAACAATTGCTGCAGAGCGAAAAGATGTCGGCGGTAGGACAATTGATCGCCGGAGTGGCCCACGAACTTAACAACCCGCTGACTGCCATCCTCGGCTACGCCCAGCTGCTCGAAAGTGAAGGCCTGGGAGAACGCGCGGCCGATTTCGTCAGCAAGCTGTTTAAGCAGGCGCAGCGCACCCACCGGGTGGTGCAGAACCTGTTGTCCTTCGCCCGCCAGCGCAAGCCCCAAAAAGAGCAGGTCGATATCTGTAAGGTGCTCGACGAGACCCTGGCGCTCCGCGACTACGACCTCAAAGTCAACGACATTAAAGTGGAGCGCGACATCGAGGCTGAAATTCCGCCGGTCACCGCCGATCCCCACCAGCTCGAGCAGGTGTTTCTCAACATCATCAACAACGGCGTGGACGCCATGCTGGAATCTGGCCGGGTCGGCACGCTGAAAGTCCGGGTTTACACCCAGGAGGGAACTGTTATCACCGAATTTCAGGACTCCGGGCCCGGCATCAAGGAACCGAATCGCATCTTCGATCCCTTCTATACCACCAAGAGCGTGGGCAAGGGCACCGGCCTCGGACTCAGCATCTGCTACGGCATCATCAAGGAACACGGCGGAGACATTTCCGCGCGCAACCGGGAAGATGGCGGCGCCATCATCGAAGTGCGCCTGCCCGCCAACGACCGCGCCGGCCTTCCCGAACCCGTGTTACCGGCTTCTTCGCGAAAGTCCGTCATCGAGGGCAGCGTCCTCCTGGTCGAAGACGAAGAGGCTGTGCTCGAATTCGAACGCGACGTCCTTGCCGGCGCCGGCGCCCGGGTCGTGACCCTCATGAACGGCGACGAAGTGAAAGCCAGACTGCTGCAGGAATCATTCGACGCCATGATCATTGACGGCAAGATGGCCAACGGATGGAACGCACCCGACGTGCATCGCTGGATCGCGGAAAACCGTCCCGGCCTGGAGAAGCACCTGATGTTTACTTTCTCCAGCGCCCTGGAGCCCGAGATCCGCGACTTCCTGCACCACAACAACATCCCGTACCTGGTCAAACCCTTCGAAGTCGGCGACCTGATATCCCAGGCCCGCCGCCTGCTGCAAAAAACCCAGTCCGCCGTCGCCGGCTAAAACTTAAAAAATAGAAGTAATGTGGTGTGGTCGCGGGCGACGCGCCCGCGAAGGGGCGAGTTCGCAAAGGGAAGCGACTGCGCACCGCGCATCAGGTCCTGTTTTCGTAGCGCCGGCGTCTCGCCGGCTGTCGGGCGGGCATCCTGCCCGCCCCCGGCCGCAAGGCTTGTCCTGAGCGAAGTCGAACGATGCCCCCAGACAGCCGGCGCTAGAAGATCAAAGGCTTTTCCGCAGCGACCGCCCAAACCCCCGCAATACCGCCTCATTCCGCCGGTACCAAACCCAAAGCCCAAGCTTCTTGGCTTCGACCACCCCGGCCTTGGTCAAAATCGCCATATGATGAGAAATAGTCGGCTGTGAAAGATGAATGCGCTGCTCGATGTCCGAAGCGCACAACCCCACGTCCTTGCCAATCGAACACCCACCCTGTTCCTTAAGCGCCCGCAAAATCCGCCGCCGCGTCGGATCCGCGATAGCATGCAAAATGCGATCCAGTTCCTGCTCCGAATGACTCATGATAAGGGCATAGAGGATAAATTGATGGTTGTCAATACATACCTCGCGTCGCTAGGGAATTACCACCCTGGTTTCATTCGAATAACCACTCTCTTGCCCGCGATCGTCTATGGCAGTGACGACGTAAAAGTACGTTGTTCCCGCTTGCACACTTTGGTCAATGTACGTCAATCCGCCGATCGAACTGGCGGCGAGGCCGTAGGAACCACCAGGAACGGTCGAGCGGTATAAGCTGTAGCTGACAACATAAGAGTTGGTACTGCCCCTCCACGACAGGGCAACCGAATGTGGCACCACTGCCGGTGTTACGGTAAGGGCGACGGTCACAACCTTGGTTGCGGCTCCCCCTTGCAATGTCACCTGGCCAAGATAGGATCCGGGTTGCAGCCCGAGGGTTGACGGCCTGACTAGGAACGTGGAAGGCGTTGTTCCGGAAGTGGCTGAGAGGAGTAGCCACGGCTGGTTGCTTGCTCCCGTGAACCCAAGCGATCCAACCCCAGAGTTTGTGACGCTCACCGCCGCCGGCGTGAGATAGCTTGTTTCGGGAGGTCCGGCAAAGCTCAAGCTTGTCGGATTCACCGCAAGCGCCTGCACCGCCATGCTTACCGTCACGAGAGCGGACGCGCTCTTACTCGCATCATCCTGGCTGGTCGCAGTCACGGTGACCGAAATGGAAGCGGATACTGTAGGGGCAGTGAACAGGCCTGATGAATTGACCGCCCCGCCTGTTGCGGACCATGTCACGGCGGGATTCGAAGTGTTGCCAACCGTCGCCTTGAACTGCACTGTTGCGTTCGAAAGGACGGTCACATTTGCAGGAGAAATTGAGACGCTTACCGGCGGGGCCATAACCAGGGTGTGGTCGAGACCAATGACCAGCACTGCGTCTGAGTCGCGGCATCGTACCCGGAAGTGATTTGTGGTTCCTGCCGGCAAACCATCGATTGCAGCTGAGTGGGAGGTAACCAGCGTCTCTGCCAAAGCAGTAATGCTGCCATAGGCCATGGTCGGACCGTATTCGACTTGCGAATCTGATGGTACCGATGTATCCCAACTGATGTTTGCCGTGCTGCGGGTTGTGATGACCGTGGTTCCACTGATCCAGGGTGGCGATTTGGCGGCTGGTGCGAACAACACATCGACCCAATAGTTGCTCGCCGTCCAGGTACTCGTCGGCCACTGTGTTGCCTGTCCGCTATACACAAACATGCCACCATTGCTGGGGACGTGCAGGGGTGGAACATTCTTCTGCGACGTAAAGGTATTTTTGTCATTGGAAAAATGCCCATTTGGCGCAAAATATCCGCAGGTGAAGACCTGGTTTGCGGCGATTGAAATCGGGCGCGAGAACAAAATTAGTTGCCTTCCCTCAGTTGTTTCCGATGTCGCTATTTGGGTTGCGAGCAACCTGCCCGCGGAATCCCACAGGTTCACCACGTGAATTCCTGTGTTGGCCGCTGCCTTATAGAAACTGCACCCCAGGATTTGCCCGGGCACGTCGGAGAACATCTTCACCCCCAGTACGATCGATTGAGCATCGCCGCCGTCCGCGACGGTGGGCGTGCTTGCACCGAAGATATTTACCGTTACTTGGGCGAATGAGGTATCGCTTGCGATTAAAATAGCAGCAAGAAACAACGGAAAACTCTGATGGCTCATATGTTGCCGATCGTAAGATAAAAATCACAACCATGAATGCGAGTGTTGTTGTATAGCCTAAGGACAAGCTGCCCTCCCGGCATGTGATGGATGTCACACTCGGAGACGAATAAGTCTTGCGAAACCTATTTGCGGCCCACAACGGGAATTCTGAACTGGGGGGAACAGCTTGCCGACGACCCGTTCGATGATGCTTCGGTCTCTGCCTGAAGTCGCGATGCGGACTTGCAAGAGAGCGAAGTCTCCGGCTAGCGAATGAGGTCAACCTGTAACTGGGGTTGCGAAGTCTGAGCCCGAGGTCTGACGCCCGACGCCCGAGGTCCGCACATGCTCTTCGAAGGAAACGATCGCCGGCAACTCGAGAAACTGAAGAAGAGCGAAGGCCTGCTGCCGCCCGGCCAGTCACTCACTCTCAAATGGCCGGTCCTGCACTACGGCTCAGTGCCGAGGTTTGATCCCGATACCTGGGACTTCCGCATCACCGGATTGGTGGATTCGCCTCTCCAGCTCAATTGGAAAGAATTCAACGCCCTCCCCAAAATCCAGCGCACGAGCGACTTCCATTGTGTGACCCGATGGAGCCGTTTCGACAATCACTGGGACGGCGTAGCTTTCCGCGAACTGCTGGCCCGCGTCCATCCCAAGCCGCAAGCCGCCTACGTCCTGGTCCATGCCGAACAGGGATTCACTGCCAATGTGCCCTTGCCCGACCTTGACCGGGAAGAAGTATTGCTC
>DATGYF010000021.1:0-2151 GCA_035298145.1 Terriglobales bacterium
CACCGGTTTGTGCTTGCCGCTGCCGTGCAGGCGGACCACAAGATTCTTCTTACGATCGTTTGGCCCCAGGATCTGCATATCGCTCTCGGGAAATCCAGCATCGCGAAAGCGCCGCGCCATGGCCTCGGCTGCGGTGGTCACATTGCCGACTGAATCCGTAGTATTGATTTCGATGAGCTGCTTGAAAATATCGTGAGAAAGCTGCCGGGTAGCATCGTCAATCTGTGCGGGAGCGGCGATGGCTAGAGAAATAAAAAATACGAGAGTCAATGAAAAGTCCCAATATTTCAAGCGAGGGCTCCTTGGTAGCGCCGGCGTTCCTTCGACTTCGCTCAGGACAGGCCCGCCGGCTGTCCGGAGGGCGTCCCGCCCTCCGTGTTGTCCGAGTAAAAAACGCCCGATTACAGTACCAGAATGCTCGCGGCGGCGAACAGAAAGAAAGGAAAGATGGAGGACGGGCGTCCTCGCCCGTCTTGTGGTGACCCGAGGCCGCGGTCACCGTGTTTAATCTTAAAAACTCGCGACAGCCCGGCTGTTATTCTGACCGGGTGAGCCCTCCTGCGGAAGAGTCGCCCCAGACCCAAGCTGGTCTTTGCCAGGACTGCTCCCATGCGCGGCGCATTGAGTCCGACCGCGGCTCAGTGTTCTTTCTCTGCGAGCTTGCCTTAACCGACTCTCGTTTCCAGAAATACCCCCGCCTGCCGGTCATTTCCTGCATTGGATATCAGCAGAAGACGGCAAGTATGTGACCTGCAACGACATTGGCGACGCGAAACTTTTGGCGGTCTCACAACTCTAATTAACTGCGGCCAGCAGAAGGGCCGCAGGAGTGTCTTCCATGTTCAGATTCTCTGGTCATATCTTTTTATTGTTCATGGTGCTGATCGGGGGCACGGTGGCCTGCAGCGCGGGAAATGCCGCGGTGCCGGGTCCGGCGGTCGATACGGCTAAAGCGGCGGCGCCGGGCCAGCAAACCGCGGTTATCGCGGGAGGATGTTTCTGGGGCATCCAGGCTGTCTTCCAGCACGTGAAGGGAGTAATCAGCGCGACCTCGGGATATTCAGGCGGCGATGCCAGGACCGCGCAGTATGAAATCGTCAGCACGGGCGAAACCGGACACGCCGAATCGGTGAAAATTACTTACGATCCTTCGCAGATCACGTACGGAGAGCTGCTGCGGGTGTTCTTCTCCGTGGCCCACGATCCCACGCAGCTGAACCGGCAGGGGCCGGACGATGGCACGCAGTATCGCTCGGTGATTTTTTACGGCAACGACGAACAGAAGAGAATTGCGCAAGCGTATATCGCGCAGCTCGACAAGGCCAAAGTATTTTCCCAGCCGATCGTGACCCAAGTGGTGCCGCTCAAGGCGTTTTATCCCGCCGAGGCGTATCACCAGGACTACGCGACGCGTCATCCGGACCAGCTCTACATCGTCTATAACGATGCGCCGAAAGTGTCGCATCTGAAGCAACAGTTTCCAGAACTGTTCACCGGAAAGTAGCGCGGCAAAGCGGGGAGTAGCTTATGTTTGACTCAGAGATTGGTCGAGATGCCTCGTCGGTGAAGGTGCAGCGGCGCGCTTTTCTGGGAATTTCTCTGTCGGCGATTGCGGGGGCGGCGCTATGGTCGTTGCGCAAGCCGCGCCTGATTGAAGCGGCCGTGCCCAAAGGCTATCCCGGCGAAGTCAGCATTGTGCAGTTTTCCGATTCTGGGCAACGGCTGCAGAAAGTACGCGTCCCCAGAGTGGTGAAGAGCGACGACGAATGGCGCCGGCAGTTGTCTCCGGGGCAATTCGACATTGCGCGGCACGCCGACACCGAGATTGCGTTCAGCGGGAAGTATTGGGACCTGCACGACAATGGTCTCTACCGCTGCATCTGCTGCGACAACGCTTTGTTCAGCTCCGATACCAAGTTCGATTCCGGCACCGGCTGGCCGAGCTTCTGGCAGCCGATTGCGCCGGAGAACGTTCGGACCATCAACGACACCAGTTACGGCATGGTGCGGACTGCGGTGGCTTGTACGCTTTGCGACGCGCATCTGGGGCACGTCTTCGATGACGGGCCCCAGCCTACCGGGCTTCGCTATTGCATGAACTCAGCTTCGCTGAAGTTCGTGAAGCAAGCGTAATCGCCATTCTGACCACTC
>DATGYF010000022.1:0-11778 GCA_035298145.1 Terriglobales bacterium
GACATTTCAAGCGGACGAATGATCGACTCCGGCGTAATTCCGTTGGCTTCGTTGTAGGCCACCTGGATGGCGCGCCGGCGGTCGGTTTCGCTGAGCGCTTTCTTCATCGAATCGGTCTGCCGGTCGGCGTAGAGAATAGCCCGGCCGTTCAGATTCCGGGCGCAGCGGCCGATGGTCTGGATCAGCGATCCGGCCGAGCGCAGGAAACCTTCTTTGTCAGCATCAAGAATAGCCACCAGCGACACTTCAGGCAGATCGAGTCCTTCACGCAGCAGGTTGATTCCGATCAGCACATCGAACTCCCCCTTGCGCAGGTCGCGCAGGATCTTTACCCGTTCGAGCGTCTCGATTTCGGAGTGCATGTAGCGGCACTTCACACCCACTTCGCTGTAATACTCGGCCAGGTCCTCAGCCATGCGCTTTGTGAGCGTCGTCACCAGTACTCGTTCACCCCGAGATACGCGTTCGCGGATCTCATGCAACAAGTCGTCAATTTGTCCTTTCACCGGCCGAATTTCAACCGGCGGATCGACCAGCCCGGTAGGACGAATGATCTGCTCCACCACCACGCCCGCAGATTTGGTCAGTTCGTAAGGCCCGGGCGTGGCCGAAACGTAAATAATCTGGTTCATGCGGTGTTCGAACTCTTCGAAGGTCAAGGGACGGTTATCGAGCGCCGAGGGCAGGCGGAAGCCGTACTCCACCAGCGTTTCCTTGCGGGAACGGTCGCCGTGATACATACCGTGCAGCTGCGGCACCGTCTGATGCGATTCGTCGATGAACATCAGGTAGTCGCGCGGAAAATAATCCAGCAGAGTCGGCGGCGGCTCGCCCGGCAGGCGTCCGGTAAAGTGACGCGAGTAGTTCTCGATGCCATGGCAATAACCCATGGCCTTGATCATCTCCAGGTCATACATGGTGCGCTGGTGCACGCGCTGCGCTTCTACCAGATGGCCCTGCTTCTCCTGCTCCGCTTCCCACCACGCCAGTTCTGCCCGGATCGACTCGAACGCTTTCGACCTCGTCTCCGGCTTCATCACATAATGCGTCTTGGGATAGATGGGCAGGCGCGCATATTTCTGCTTCACCGTGCCGAACAGCGGATCGATCTGCGAGAGCGATTCGACTTCATCTCCCCACAATTCGATGCGATACGCCATGTCGTCATAGGTGGGGAAGATTTCGATGACGTCGCCGCGCACCCGGAAGGTGCCGCGCCGGAAATCACCATCGGTGCGCTCGTAGAGAATTTCGACCAGCTTGCGGGTAATGTCCTCGCGCTTGATCTTCTGGCCCTTCTCCAGGAAAAGCAGCATGCCGTAGTAGGCCTCGGGCGAACCCAGCCCATAAATGCAACTCACCGACGCCACGATCAGGCAATCGCGCCGCTCAAAGAGCGAACGGGTGGCCGAAAGCCGCAGCTTGTCCAGTTCATCATTGATGGTGGCTTCTTTCTCGATGTAAAGATCGGCGGCGGGAACGTAAGCTTCGGGCTGGTAGTAATCGTAGTAAGAAACGAAATATTCCACCGCGTTATGGGGAAAGAAGCTCTTGAATTCGTGATAGAGCTGCGCCGCCAGGGTCTTGTTGTGTGCCATCACAATCGAGGGCCGGTTGGCCTGCTCGATGACTTTGGCCATGGTGTAAGTCTTGCCCGACCCGGTGACGCCCAGCAGGACCTGGTGCTGCTCGCGATCGAACACACCCTTCACCAGTGCCTCAAGGGCGGTGGCCTGGTCGCCGCGCGGTGTGTAGTCGCTGACTAGTTTGAAGTCCATTTCCGATTATTGGATAACAGTATTATGCTGTTTCTATTCTACGACGTAACAGAGTTGTTCGTTTGGGGTGAGTGAATCGTGCCCACGAGAGTTGACCTCAAGACCTTGGCGAAACTCAGACTGGAAGAAGCCGAGCATCTCTATAAGAAAGGTCTTTACGACGGCTGTGTTTACCTTTGCGGATACGTGGTAGAGTTTGCTTTGAAGGCACGCATTTGCAAGGTTCTGAGGCTGCAGGAATACCCTGAAAAAGGAGATGCCGGGAAAATCTTTAGGACCCACGACTTCGATGTCTTACGGCTGCTCGCGGGACTGCAGGATGAAGTAACGATAACGAAGAACAAGGCCTTGTTCGATAACTGGTCTACCGCCACAAAATGGAAGCCGGAGCAGAGATACTCGCCCCCAGGTTCATGCAGCCCGGCCACTGCCAAGGACGTTCTCTCTAGCATTAGGGACAAGCAGAATGGAGTGCTGACGTGGTTATCAAAGCGGTGGTGAACACTCAGGCGAGGGAAAGAATTCGTGAACTATTGCGGCAGGTTAGCCAGGAGAAAGGCGCCCTCCGCCTCGCAATGTTGGCGCAGTCTTCGCCCGGCTTGCCCAACAGGTGGAACTTCATTGTTAGCGCACCTTGGATTGATGCGGCGGGGTTGCGACCTACCATCAGCTATCTTTCCTCCCGCTTGAAACAGTACCTGGATAGGCGCGCCCTCTCCACGATTGACCGTATTTCGACCATTCCTAGCAACGATCCTCTAGTGGATCGGATTCTGCACTACGCCAAGGGAATCTTCGGCAGCGATGCATTTCTTCGCGAGGGTGAACTTTTTCTCCAGAACTGGGTAATTGGAGATCTGACTATACCCGAGGGATATATTTTCGTGGCGGATCCGGATTCGGATACTCACGTCAGATTCACCAGATCCTCGAGGGATGCCCAGAAGGCAGCCCGCTGAATGGCTTCCCCGGGTGAGTACGGGGTTGGAGAAAGAAGAAACGGCGCAAGGCATATTTCTTGCGCCGTCAGAACTCTTCCACTTGAGCGTGCTCTACGGAAGTTTGAAGATCACCGTGATCTGGGTCTGAATCTCGATCGGCTCGCCATTCAGGAAGTAGGGCTTGTATTTCCACTGCCGCACCGCATCTGTGGCAGCGCGCCCTAACAGCGGGTCGCCACTCAGCTGCTTCACCCCGGTGATGCTGCCCGACTTGGAGATGTTCGCCTGCAGTTCGACCTTCCCTTCCACCCGCATCTGCCGCGCCTGCTCAGGATAGACCGGCTGGACCCTCTTCAGGATCAGCCCTTGCGAAACTCCTTGCGAAATTCTCAGCGTCTCCTGGGGCGCTCTCCGGGCATTGATTGCATTGGTATTCACCAGAGCAGACAACTCGCTGCCATTGGTTCCGGTCGCGATGCTGGTAGCCGCCGGAGCGACCACCGGCTCCTGGCCTTCCGGCTCGGTCTTCGGCCGCGTTGAGGGTCCGTTCTTGACCATCAAGGCCGGAGCCGGTTCTGTCTTCGTTGATGTGGACGGCCCATCGACAACTGTAATTTCATCTTCCGCTGGCGCTTTTGCCGGAACCGAAGTCTTGAGTCCCGGACCTTGCACGACTACTGCGGCTGAAGGCTTGGACGATGAGGGAAAGGTGCTCGTGGTAGCCAATTCCCGCTCGGGTTGAGTACCAACTTCGCTTGCAGGGGAGTGTGATTCTGGAACGGAAGGCACTGGTTGAGCGGGCAGCCCAGCCGTCCCCGAACTTGCGGGAACCGCCGACTGTGGCACCTCCGGCTGGGGATGTGCGGACTGCATTTTGGTCCAGCCGAAATAACCGGCGGCTGCCAGTCCGAGTAACAGCGCCACCACCAGTAAAGTCTTCTTGCTGCCACCCGCATCGGAAGCCTGGTTTTCATCCAGCGAACTAAAGCTGGGTGCTTGGGCCGTCGCCGATGCGGAGTTCGAATTCCACCCGTCGCCCGCGGATGGATCCTCGATCCTCTTGATCTCCCTGATCTCTTCGGTGGAGGGTACCGATATCACGCTGGCAGTCGGTTGCAAACCCAGATTCTTAAAATCGGCTGCAGGAATTTCTTTGGCACGGGCTGGGGCGGCGGCTGCGCCGGTTCCGGATTGCGGAATGCTCGCCTGACCCGGAGCAGCGGCGTCAAATTCGGATTTTCCCGCAGCTTCCGCGGCCCGACGCAGGGCCGATGCCATCGGTTCAGCCAGGGGCTTACGCGGTTGCCAGGGATATTGCTTGGAGGGATCGGACTCGTTCGCAGTTCCCGGTGATTTTTCTGCGCCCGAAAGAGCGGAGTCGGGCATGTACTCGAGTAAAGCGGCGTCCACGAGATCGGGCTGCGGCTCCGGTTCTGCATCCAGCTCAAAAGCCGAAGCACTGACCGACTGCGGTGGCGTCATCGACTGTGGCGATGGAAAAGGCGCGGGCGCAAATGGTTTCGCGACAGCCGGGGGTTCGGCTGGGCCTGGAAGTGCGGCGGCCTTGGCCGCCTGCCCCTTGCGCAGCAGGCCCCGCGCAACCCGCAGCGTACCTTTGGATTGCTCCACATGAATAGGCTTGGTCAGAACCAGATTAGCGCCGAGACGAAACGCTTTGGCCACGCCGGCCTGTCCTTCCACTACCGCGACCGCCAATGAAGCCTGGTTCGAACCAGAATTTCGTGCGCTCTTGAAGAGCAGGGCTGCGTTCTGCTCGTTTTCGCAGTCCACTACGATGGCATCGAAGTGCTGGACCATCAGCTTTTTTACCGCGGCAAAAGGCTCGTGGCAGGGCTCGACAGCAAACTCGAGTTCACTCAACACCTGGTTGACCACGCGGGCCGTTTTTTCATCCGGGCAGAATAAGAGCGCTTGGTAACTCATAGTGTTTAATGGTAGGTAGGCCGGTCAGGGCCAGCAAGTTACTGTGGTAATTTCCGGGCACCTTGACGGTCCTTTGAGTGCCGCCCGGGAAGAGACCTACAAGCTGTGCCGCCTCGAAGGAGAGATCGCTCGAATGGGGCGCGCTCGCGCCATCCGGAATCCGCGTCATTTTCTTTGACTTGGGGAATGCTCCGCAGCGGACACGGCGCCGGCAACGACAACGTCCGCCTTTCCCGAGCGCACCGCGGATGCTTTACGGTTCAAAGGTCTCTGCACCATCGATTGTTCCAACCGTTCTGAGGAGGGGGCTCTAAAAAGTAGCGCCGGCATCCTGCCGGCTGTCTCGGGGGCGTCCCGCCCGCGAGCAAAAGCCGCGAAGCGGCGCAAGAATAAAGCCCACGGCGCAAGCCGTGGGTAAGTAGTGGACCGCGAGCCAGCCCCGAAGGGGCGAAACCAGGGTTACGACACGGCGGAGGGCAGGATGCCCTCCGGACAGCCGGCGAGACGCCGGCGCTACGAAATGGATGCCGCGGAACCTAAATCTTGTGTCGCGCTTCGCGTTAGTGGGTCTCGTCTTTTCGCCCGACGGCGGAGCCGGGTTGGGGATAAGGCAGCGAGTTACTGATTTCCGAAATCTCCTCAGGCGGAAAATCGGGAAAGGGCAACTGGTGGCCTTCCCGCCATTTCTTCACTTCGCTTGCCGCCCGCTCTGCCTTTTCTTTGTTCAAACCCGTGTCCCGTCCCAGATAGACAGTTTGCGACGGGAAAGCAAAGCTGGTGCCGGCCGCGTCCACAATGTCCATGATGCGAAGCAAGATATCTTCCTTGATGGTCAGGAACTCGCTGAAATCCTGGGTGAGGACATAACAGAAGATCTCCATGCTGAGCGCGCTCTCATCGAAGGAGATGAAGCGGTTGCGGGCCCCTCCCGTTTCTACCTTGGGATGTTCGTACAGCAGGCGACGGATTTGCACCAGCACGTAACGCATCTGGTCCGGAGTGGTCTCGTAGCGCAGCCCGATCTTGGTGTTAAGAAGAATCTTGTCGCGCCGGCTGAAGTTCTCCAGGGTCATCGTAGCCAGCGAACCGTTGGGGATGGAAAGTTGGGTCCGGTCGTTAGTCCGCACCCGGGTGGAGCGCAAGCTGATATCTTCGACCGTGCCCACCTTGTCCCCAAAACGGCAGAAGTCGCCCACCCGAATGACTTCATCGCTTAGAACGGAAACGCCGCCGAACAGATTCTCCAGCGTCTTTTGCGCTGCAAACGCGATAGCAAGACCGCCTATGCCGACTCCCGCGAGGAGGGTAGTGAGATTGAAGCCCAGCGTGCCCAATATGGCGAAAATCGCCAGCAGGATGATGGCGGCCTTCAGCACCCGCTCGCCCAGAATCATGAGCGAACTGGTCCCCATCCGTCCGGAAAGAACGGCGCGCTGCCGCACGCTCCGCAGTACTTCCCGCAGGACCCGCCAGAGCAGCCAGTTGGCGCCGATGATCGCCACCACTCCGGCGATCTGCTGGTAACGATGCCTCTGCAGTACGGGAAGACGAACGTATCCCATCAGAATGCGATGGGCCAGTGTCCCCAGCACCAGCCACAGCGGGCGCGCAAAAGAACTCCACGCCTGAGCAATCGCATGCTTCCGGTAGCGTGCCCAGAAGTACCAGGGCAAGCGAAGAAACTGCACCACCAGCCATCCCAGGAGCGCGGCCACCGGAATCGCAAGCAATACCGCGACCCACTGCCATAGCGGCAGGCCTGCAAACTGGTGAAGCACTAGGAACTGGGGAAGATGCGTCTCCACCTGGTGCACCGCGGCCTGCTCGTACAGCTCGGGAAGCCGGGCCAGGGTGTCATTGGAGATCAGCCAGATCTTTCCGCCTTCAGGATCGACGACGCGGACAAGAATCAGCGGAACATCCACATCGCCGGAATTCAGATTCCCCACGCGCTGCTTGTCGAGCGACACTCCTTCCTGTGGGGTGCCCTCGGGTTGATTGCTGATCTGCCGCAGGTCGCCGGTAAAGGCGCGATCGATCACGACTTTCAGCTTGGCAGCGGCGTCCTCTCCCTGGCTCTGACGCCGGGCAGCGGACATCTGGAGATACTGCGCCGCAATGGAATAGTTTCCTGACTGCGCCGCCTGGAGAAATCCATACAAGGTGCCGCTGGGCGTGTTGCGCCCCAGAGGGTCGGCTGCGGCTGTATTCCCGTTGCCGGGAGTGGCCGGTGTTTGTCCAGGCAATCCCTGGAGTGCCGAAGCCGGCAGGGCCATCGCCAGACAAAGAGGCAGCCACAGCGCTCGCTTTAGCAAGGTGAACATGACCTTATTTCCACGATTGTAATGTAGGCGCGAGCGTCCTCGCTCGTGCTGCTTCCGCGGCACCGCCGCGCGAGCGTCCTCGCTCGTGCTGGTCAGCACTGCACGAGCGGGATGCTCGCGCCTACATAGGCCTAACTCTTCTTCGGCCGGTAGATGTCGGTGCTGGTGCCGAAGAAAACTTCAGCGGCTTGCATCACAGTCTCAGAGAGCGTTGGATGCGGGTGAATGGTCAAGGCGATGTCTTTGGCCAGAGCGGCCATCTCCACCGCCAGCACGCCTTCGGCGATGAGTTCTCCGGCGCCGGCGCCTACGATGCCCACGCCCAGCACGCGCTCGCTCTGCGGGTCGAGGATGAGCTTAGTCATGCCTTCGGTGCGGTCCAGGGTCATGGCCCGGCCCGAAGCGGCCCAGGGAAATTTCGCGACCTTGATCTCGCGGTTCTCTTTTTGCGCCTGAGTCTCGGTGAGCCCGCACCAGGCAATCTCAGGGTCGGTGAACACGACCGCCGGAATCGCTGCGGGTTCGAAGGCCACCTTGTGTCCCGCGATGGCTTCGACCGCGGTGCGTCCTTCGTGCGAGGCTTTGTGGGCCAGCATGGGTTCGCCCACTACGTCACCGATGGCGTAAATGGCTGGATCGCTGGTCTGCAGCTGTTTGTTCACCTGAATGAATCCGCGCGCGCCGACCTGGACTTGTGTCTTGTCCAGGCCGGGGATTTCTGAATTCGGCTTGCGCCCGACCGACACCAGAACTTTCTCGAAGACCTGCTCGCGCTCCTTGACCTCGGGGCCGTCAAAAGTCACGCGGATGCCATCTCCTTCCACTTTCATGGCCGCCACCGTAGTGTTCAGAAGAATGGCAGCAAAACTCTTTTCGATCCGCTTGTGCAACGGCAGTACCAGGTCGCGGTCTGCGCCCGGCAGCAACCCGGACAACATTTCCACCACCGAAACCTTCGCCCCCAACGCTGCGTACACCGTCCCCAACTCCAGGCCGATGTAACCACCGCCGACCACCAGCAGCGTTCCCGGCACCTCGTTCAAATCCAGCGCCGACGCGGAGTCCATCACGCGAGGAGTGTCGAGCTTGAACGCGGGAATAATCGCCGGACGCGAGCCGGTCGCGAGAATGATGCGATCGAACGTCCGGCTCTCATCGCCGCCCCCGGCTTTCGAAATTCGCAGCGTCTTTGAATTCTCGAAGGCCGCGCGTCCCTGAATGTATTCAACCTTGCGCTGCTTCGAGAGTATGCCCAGGCCGCCGGTCAGCTTTTGGACCACGCCCTCTTTCCACGAGCGCAAGCGGGACAAATCGATTTTGGGATCGGCGTACTCGATTCCCCAATTTTTGGCATGTCGAGATTCATCGATCAGCTTGGCCACGTGCAGCAGGGCTTTGGAAGGAATGCAGCCGCGGTAGAGGCAGACTCCGCCCGGATTCGCTTCCGGATCGATCAGCGTGACCTTCAATCCCAGGTCAGCAGCCAGAAAGGCCGCGGCATAACCACCCGGCCCGCCGCCCACCACCGCAATGTGTAAGCTTGAAGTTTCAGTCATTCAGTCAGAAAGGCTTTAACGCGGAGGACGCAAAGGAGTGCAACGAAATTTCCTCAGTGCATCTCCGTGTCCTCTGTGGTTCAGGATTTTTCACTCTATCCCTGCACCGACAGCAGGAAAGGCTGCTCAAAGGCTTCCGCGATCCAGCGCAGGAATCGGGCCGCATCGGCGCCATCGATCAGGCGATGATCGTAGGAGAGCGAAAGCGGCAGCACCTGCCGGGGCTCGAATTTGCCATTCATCCAGACCGGCTCCATGCTGGAACGCGAAAGCCCGAGAATCGCGACCTCAGGGAAATTCACAATCGGCGAAAATCCGGTGCCGCCGACACCGCCCAGGTTCGTAATCGTGAAAGTACCTCCCTCCATCTCTGCAGGGGCGAGCTTTTTGTCGCGGGCCTTTTTCGACAGCTGGGTCAATTCGGCTGCCAGTTCGACAATATTTTTCTTGTCCACATCGTGCAACACCGGGACCAGCAAGCCGCGGTCCGTGTCCACCGCCACGCCGATATTGATGTACTGCTTGTAGATGATCTCTTCCTTCGACATGTCGATGCTGGCGTTGAACTGGGGGAAAACTTTCAGCGCGGAGGCGCATACTTTCAACGCGATCGCAGTCACCGTCATCTTGCCGCCGGCTTCCTGCGCTTTGGGCGCAAAGCGGGCGCGCAATTGTTCGAGTTCCGTGATGTCGGCCTTGTCCTGCTGGGTCACGTGCGGAATCGTGGTCCACGCCTCCCACAGGTGCTGGGCGGTCTTGCGCCGCACCCCGCGCATGGAGACGCGTTCTACTTTTCCAAACTTGGCGAAGTCGGGCAGCTCCGGTTGCGCAAACTGTCGCCCCGGCGCCGATCCAACCGCCGCTGCAACCGAAGTCAGCAGCGATTTGGCGTATGCCTTTACATCGTCTTCGCTGATGCGTCCGCCCGGACCGTTGCCCTTGACCTCGTAGATATCCACGCCGATCTCTCGCGCCAGCCGACGGACGTGAGGCGCAGCGGGCGCCGGCGCGCGATGCTCCGTTCCGGCCACTTTGCCCAGCTGTTCCGGCATGGAAAAAGCTTTAGGAGCCTGCGGCTGTGGCTGGTCCGGCAGAAACACCTGGGCCGCGGTCTTGCCCTCGGCCTGGATCGCCGCCTGCAATGACAATCGGGCTTCGTGTTGTTCGGAAATGTGTTCGACCGGCGCATGCTTCGCCTTCTCCGGCGCCGACGCCCCGCCCTCGAGCGTAAAAATCACCTGGCCGACTTTTACCTTTTCGCCTTCCTTGACCTTGATTTCTTTCACCGTGCCGGTCACCGACGACGGCACCTCGACCACTGCCTTGTCGGTCTCGAGTTCCATCACAGGCTGGCCCTCGGAAACTTTCGAGCCCGGCGAAATCATCAGCCTGACCAGATCGCCCTGATCGATGTTTTCTCCCAGTTCCGGCAGTCTGAAGTCGGCTGCGCCACTCGCTGCTGGGGCCGGCGCAGCGGGAGCGGGCGGCCGCGTCTCAGCCACCGACGCTGCCGCGGCCTTTGCAACCGGAGCAGGATTCGCAGCTGGCGCTTTCGCGGCGGGGGCTTTGGTTTCGACAACCTTGCTTTCGGCGGCCTTTACTTTCGCGCCGGCGCCGTTTTCCACGGTGAAAATCACCTGGCCGACTTTTACTTTCTGGCCTTCCTTCACCCGGATTTCATTGACCGTACCGGTCACCGAAGATGGAACTTCAACCACGGCCTTGTCGGTTTCCAGTTCCATCACCGGCTGCCCTTCGGTGACGCTCGCGCCCAGCGAGACCATCAGCCTGACCAGGTCGCCCTGGTCGATGTTTTCGCCGAGTTCCGGAAGCTTGAATTCTGTCACTGAGTATCCACTCCTGCCGTTTCAATGTGGTCGCGGGCGACTCGCCCGCGTGCTGCGTCCGTCAAACTGCAGCACGAGCGAGACGCTCGCGCCTACATTCTTTTCGTAGCGCCGCCGTCCCGGCGGCTGTCGTGAGGGCGTCCCGCCCTCACCCGCGAGGGCAAGCTGCCCTCGGGACAGCCGGCGAGACGCCGGCGCCGCTTGTTTACGTATTCGCCGGATTCGCTTTTTCCGGATTGATTCCCAAATCTTTTACTGCCTGCTGCAGCACGTCAGCCTTAATCTGCTTCTCCCGCGCCAGCGCCGTCAAAGTGGCCAGCACGACGTGCTTCGCGTCCACTTCAAAGAAATCGCGCAGCGCCGCCCGGCTCTCGCTGCGCCCGAAACCGTCCGTACCCAAAGCCACCAGCGGACGAGGCAACCACTGCGCGATCGATTCCGGCAGAACCTTCATGTAATCCGATGCTGCCACCAGCACCCCGGGTGCATCTTTCAGCGCCTGGCTGACAAACGGCACGCGTCGAGTTGCGCCGGGATGCAGCATGTTCCAGCGATCGCAATCGTTGCCATCGCGATAAAGCTGTTTGTAACTGGTCACGCTCCACACATCCGCCGCGACCCCATATTTTTCTTCCAGGATCTGCTGCGCCTTCAGCACTTCGTACATGATGGTGCCGCTGCCGAAGAGTTGGGCGCGCAGTTTGGCATCCTTCTTCGCAGAAGCCCGGAAGCGATAGATGCCCTTCAGAATGCCCTCGCGAACCTCGTTCCCTTCGGGCATGGCCGGCATGGGCAAAGGCTCGTTGGTGACGGTCAGGTAATAGAAGATGGATTCCTGGTCCACATACATGCGCTTGATGCCGTCCTGAATGATGACGCCGATTTCGTAGGCAAACGCCGGATCATAAGCCAGCAGGTTGGGAACTGAAAGCGCCAGCACGTGGCTGTGGCCATCCTGGTGCTGCAGTCCTTCGCCCGCCAGCGTGGTGCGGCCCGCAGTGCCGCCGATCAGGAAGCCGCGAGTGCGCATATCGGCCGCCGCCCAGATGAAATCTCCAATGCGCTGGAATCCGAACATCGAGTAATAAATAAAGAACGGGATCGTATTGATCCCGTGATTGGCGTAAGCGGTGCCGGCAGCGATGAAGGAGCAGATCGAGCCCGCCTCGGTGATGCCTTCCTCGAGAATCTGCCCGTCTTTCGCTTCCTTGTAATAAAGGAGGGTGTCCATATCGACGGGTTCGTAGAGCTGGCCCACGCTGGAATAGATTCCCACCTGGCGGAACAGCGCCTCCATGCCAAAGGTGCGGGCCTCGTCTGGAATGATGGGAACGATGAGCTTTCCGATTTCCGGATCACGCAGCAATTTTCCCAGCAGGCGCACGAAA
>DATGYF010000023.1:0-7666 GCA_035298145.1 Terriglobales bacterium
AAGCGCTATACGACCCCAACAGCGTTTTTTCATCTACACAAACTGCTCCAGGGTCAAACGTTGACTCCCCATGAACGGTTTGCGCGAACAGCAAGACCCGGCCTCCAGGACGCACCGCATCCATCGCAGTCCGGATCAAACTATTACCACCGACCGCCAGGATGGCTGCATCTGCGCCGCGTCCTTCGGTCTGCTCACGCACCGCTTTCACCACATCGGTTCGCGAGGCATCAATGCTGTTCCCCAAGCCGTAACTTGTAGATATTGTAAGCCTTTGGCGATACAAATCGGAAGTGACTACCGTGGCGCCAGCCCGTTTAGCCAATACACTCAATATGATACCGATGGGACCCTGACCTATTACTACAACCGTCTCATCCGCCTGTAATCCCAATCTTTGGATTCCCTTCATACAGGTATTGATGGGCTCTACAAAACACGCTTGTTCGTAAGAAACATTTTCCGGAATGGGAACCGTGCCTCGACGCGCAATCCAGTCCATGACCCGGACATATTCCGCGAAGCCTCCGCCCGAAGGTTCGAAGCCGGCGGTGCAGCCCACTTTCTTGTAGGTCTCGCACTGGGCAAATGTCTTATGCCGGCAGTAGTAGCAATTCCCGCACGGAATGTGGTGGAACACGACCACCCGGTCGCCGGGTCGAAAGTCGAGCACACCCGCGCCCACGGCGGCGACCATGCCGGCTGTCTCGTGACCAAAAATGCGGGGCGCGGAGTGCGAGCCGGTGGCGATTTTTTTCAGGTCAGTGCCGCAGATCCCGCAAGTATGGACCCGGAGGAGCAATTCGCCGGGGCCGATCGCCGGTACCGGGACGGTTTCCAGACGAACGTCATTCACCCCGCGATAAACGGCGGCCAGCATGGTGGCAGGAATGGCCTGCTTGTTTTCTTCGATCGCGAATTGTCCGGCCATGACCATGTCGAATCTAAACGCGCTGTGGCAAACTAATTCCTGCCTCCGGCGCTGGGACGGAGGTCCGACTCCGGGTTGCCCTCTTCTTCTTCGGGTTCCTGGTTGTACTGTTCCAGCCAGGCGCAAAGAGCAACCGCTGCTTTGTCGCTGTTCTGTGCGAGCCGAAATACCCTGAACCAAAGCCAGGGGCGGAGGGCCACGAACCCGGCAAAAGCCGCAGTGCGGAACTGTCCAGCGCCAGTGACGAACTGACTGAGCGGCGGCATCTCAAAATCGGCTTCGTCGGAAATAGCTTTGAGTCCCACGAAGGTGATGTCGTGTGCCTGGGCTCCTCGCGCCACCGCCGCTGCCTCCATATCGACCGCGTGAGCCCAGTAGGTATCGGCCAACTTGGCTTTCTGCTGGACGCTGACCGGTTGATCAACGCTGACCAGCACCCAATGCCCTACCGCGGCTTCAACCCGGCTTCCATCTTTGGCGTCGATGACACAAACCGGGGCCAGCACCGTGCCCACCTTCAGCGTGGAATCAAGCGCTCCGGCGAAGCCGACAGACTGCACCAGGACCGGTGCATACAGACTGATGATGGCCTCGGTCGCCCGCCGCGCCGCTTCGGGGCCGATGCCGCCGCAGACCAGTACGGCTCGCCCGTTCTCGAAAAACTTGTACTTGCGGCCGTCAAATTCGCGTTCGACTGGCTTCCACTGCTTGATCAGCGGGCGCACTTCGCGCTCCAGGGCGGCTACGATCGCGATCTTCGGCTGATTGGACAATGTCAAAACCTTGCCGAGCTTCGCTCGGCCTGACCGGGTCTGAGACCCGGTCCCACACGGTCCGTGGTGATGCTATGCATAGCCGTTGGCCCGGAACCATTCGACTGCGCGGCGCAGCGCTGCATCCACCGGGACCGTTTTCCATCCCAGATCGTGCTCCGCTTTTCCCGATGACACAAACATCTTTTTTCGGCCCATGCGGACGGCGTCGATCGTGGCGCGAGGTTCGCGATTCCGGATATAGCCGGTAACCACCTGATCGACAACTCCAGTGGCCAGGGCAACGACATAAGGAACTTTTATCTTTGGCGACGGCAGTCCGGTGATGTCCGCGAGCCTGTCGAGAATCTGCTTCAGCGTGAGGTTCTCGCCGCCCAGGATGTAACGCTCACCGCTTCTTCCCTTCTCCAGCGCCGCGATATGGCCTTGGGCGCATTCGGCTACATCGACCAGGTTCAGGCCCGTGTCCACGTAAGCGGGAAACTTCTTCTTGAGAAAATCGACCACGATTCGCCCGGTTGGCGTGGGCTTAATGTCGCGCTCGCCTACCGGAGTGGTCGGATTTACCGCCACCACATCCATTCCTGACTTGCCGGCCTCGATGGCAAGTTCTTCAGCCATATATTTCGAGCGCTTGTAAGGACCGATCATATTGGCCAGGGAAACCGGCGATTCTTCGTTGGCCAGATGCCCGTTCGATTGGAACCCCATGGTTGCGACACTCGAGGTGTAAACTACCCGGCGCACTTTGCTTTCGCGGGCCGCCTCCAGAATCGCCTTTGTACCTTCAACATTGGAGCGATACATCTGGTCCGGATCGCGGACCCACAGCCGATAGTCCGCGGCAACGTGAAATACCACATCGCATCCCGCCACGGCCTTTTTCAGGGACACGGCATCCCGCAGGTCGCCCATCACCCGCTCAGCCTGCAACTCCTGAATATTCCTGAGATCGCTGCCGGAACGGACCAGGAGCCGAAGGTCTGCACCCTGCGCGGCCAGTGCGCGGGCCACATGACTGCCCACGAATCCTGTCGCGCCGGTGACGAAAGCCAGCATTTGGCATTTAGCACTTGGTTAAATCAGTCGTTGGTCGTTGGTCTTTGGCCTTTCAACTCATTGTTCCCTTGATTCGGCCGACGACCAGCGACCGATGGCATGGCCAACCGAGCCTTGCCTCTTTCAGGTGGAGGGGCCAAATGCCAAGAGCCCATTGCCAACGGCTAAGCACTGCTTCTCTCCGCCATGACTTTCTTGTACGTCGTCAACGCGATCAGCGGGAAGTACTGCCGGTACATGTGGTACTTGAGGTAGAACACGCGCGGGAACCCCGTGCCGGTGAAATGAGGTTCGTCCCAGGAGCCGTCTTTCTTCTGTGTGCGCAGCAGGTAGGCGATGCCTCGCACCACGCAATCGCTGCGGGTGTCATGCGCTGCCAGCAATCCCATGACCGCCCACGCCGTCTGCGAAGGAGTGCTGGGGCCGACTCCCTTGGTGTTGGGATCGTCGTACGAACCACAAGTCTCTCCCCAACCGCCGTCGGGATTCTGCACCATGCGCAGCCATTCGGCGGCCTGCTGCACGTAGGGCTCGTGATGATCGACTTCCATCGCTTCCAGGCCGCGCAGCACCTGCATGGTGCCGTAAATGTAGTTGACGCCCCAGCGTCCGAACCAGGAGCCATCCGGTTCCTGCTCGGCGCGGATAAACTTGAGTGCCTTCTTCACCGCGGGATGATTCTTATCGTATCCGTAGGCCGCCAGCATCTCGAGGATGCGCCCCGTGATATCGACGGTCGCGGGATCAAGCATGGCGTTGTGGTCAGCAAAAGGCACGTACTGGAACACCATGCGGTCGTTGTTCTTGTCGAACGATGCCCAGCCGCCGTTGCGGCATTGCATGGAGAGAATCCAGTCAATGGCGCGCTGCACGGACTCGCGCTGATAGCGTCCGTTGGGATGATCGACGTGGGTCAGACCCAGGCAGACCATGGCGCTGTCGTCCACGTCGGGATAGAACTCGTTGTTGAACTCGAAATACCAGCCTCCGGGCTGGCCTTTCCTGTTCTTTACTTTCCAGTCGCCCGCCATGCGGACTTGCTTTTGCAGCACCCAGTCGGCGCATTTCACCATGCGGGGATCGGCGGCCGGCACTCCGCTCTCGCCCAGCGTGAACAGAGCATAAGCCGTGTCCCACACCGGCGACTTGCAGGGCTGCATGCGGAAAGTGTCTTGCTCTTCGATACCCAGCTTCTCGAATTCATCCATGGCGCGAATCACCTGGGGATCGTCAACGGAATATCCCAGGCAGCGTAAAGCAATGATGGAATTCATCATCGAGGGGAAGATCGCTCCCAGGCCGTCGCTCATCTCGAAACGCTCCAGCATCCATTTTTCGGCGACTTTCAGGGCAATGGAGCGCAAGGGACGGATGTGCACCCGCTCAAACCAGTGAGTCAGGCGGTCAAGCGACAAAAAGAAGTTGCGCCATGAAACCAGCTTTTTGTCCCAGCGCAAATGCATGCGCGACTTTTCGCGCCCGCCGACAAACAGCTCTTCGACTCCCAGTTCCTCGGGGATCTTCTTGAAAGGTTTCTTGGCGTAGCAAATCGACAACGGCACCAGAATGGCCCGGGACCAGGAGGAAATCTCGTAGATGTTGAACCAGAACCACCTGGGAAAAAGAACGATTTCCGGCGGGATTGCCGGGACAGCATCGTAATCGTACTGCCCGAAGAAACACAGATAGATCTTAGTGAAGGTGTTGACCTCGGTGACGCCGCCCATTTCCAGAATCCTCTTGCGGGCGCGAACCAGGTCCGGGTGATCGGCGGCATAGCCTGCCAGCTTCAACCCGAAATAGCATTTGACCGAAGCGCTGATATTGGATGGGCCACGGAAATAGATGCCCCATCCGCCATCCTCGTTCTGGTGTTGCAGAATGTAGCGCGCAGCTTTCGCCATGCGCTCAGGACTGCCGGTGCCTAGAAGAACGTGCAGGATGACGTAGTCCGCTTCGAGCGTGGCATCGGCTTCCAGTTCGCCGCACCAGTAACCCTCTTCGTGCTGCTCCGAAAAGAGGCAGTTGCGGGCGCCGTCAATGGCCGCAGCCACCCGGCTGATGAGATCATCAATTTTTCCGAAGCGCATCTGCGGCACCGCAGAGGCGGGAGACAGGGGGGAGGAGTCTTCCATATTTTGCTGTCGCTACTCCACAGCCGCCCCGCTGGGCGCGGCGGCAATCGCTTCCACAATTTCAGGAGGCAGGCCGAACCTCACGTTCTCCGGCATGACCTCGACTTCCTGCACGTTCCCAAACCCTTCAGTACCCAGAAACTTCACGACCTCTTCGACCAGGCACTCTGGAGCCGAAGCGCCCGCGGTCAAGGCGATCGTCTTCACACCCTGAAGCCATTCCGGCCGGATATTGCGGAAGCTGTCTATTAGATGCGATCCCGTGCCCAGGTTGCGAGCAACTTCCACCAAGCGGTTGGAATTGGAGCTGTTGTCAGAGCCCACGACCAATAGCAGGTCGGCGTCTGAAGCGACATGTTTTACCGCTACCTGTCTGTTTTCAGTGGCATAACAGATGTCCTGCGCCGCAGGCCCCTTGATATTGGGGAAGCGCTGGCGCAGCGCCGCAATAATGTCGCGGGTCTCGTCCAGGCTCAAAGTGGTCTGGGTGAGGTAAGCCACCCGGCTGGGGTCGGCTACGGTCAGCGAGGCCACTTCGTCCGGCGAGCCCACCACCTGGGTCACGACCGGTGCCTCGCCCAGCGTCCCGATGACCTCATCATGGTCGCGGTGACCGATCAGAATCAGCGAATACCCCTCTTTGGCGAACTTTACCGCTTCCACGTGGACTTTGGTGACCAGGGGACAGGTCGCGTCAATCACGCGCAATCCGCGTTGCTCGCTGGCCTCGCGCACTTCGGGCGAGACCCCGTGGGCGCTGTAGATCACCCTTTCCCCATTTGGGACTTCTTCCACGCTATCCACGAAAATGGCGCCTTTGCTTTGCAATTCCTCAACCACGAAGCGGTTATGAACGATCTCCTTACGGACGTAAATCGGCGGCCCGAAGGCTTCGAGGGCGATGCGAACAATATCAATCGCCCGCACCACGCCCGCACAGAAACCGCGGGGCTTGAGCAAAAGCAACGTCTTTTCGTCCGGATATGGGGCCATAATCTGCCTTCTCAGGGTACACGTTCCCTAGGGGTAGTTAGCTATTAGACTATCGGAGAAGTACCCAGTTGGTCAACGTAAGCCGTAGAAAGGCTTAGGATTAGCAGCGATTGGGGAGAATTCCGGGGTGAACGGATCGAGCCCTGTCAGAACCAGACTCGAACCACGCCGTAGCCGTCAAGCAGCGCATCATTACTGACAATCGCCAGACCTTCAATCTGCGCCTGCGCCACCAACATTCGATCAAATGGATCCTTGTGCGCGCCGGGCAGTGAACCGGCGCGAATGCCGTGCTCGGTGCTGATCGAAAGACTCTCGAATCTCTCCCGAGCCATGTACCCCCCGAAGTCTTTAGCCAGATCGGCCGGGACGTCCAATCTGCCTAGTCGCACCTTGGTGGCAATCTCCCAGGCAGAGGCGGCACTAACCAGTACCTGGCTGTTTCTTGATCCGATGAGCTTTTTTGCGGAATGCGGCAACGAAGTATCCCCGCTCAACCACCAGAGCAGTGCATGAGTGTCCAGAAGGAGGCGCATTCCCCGTTACTCCCAAGAATCCAATTCTTCCGGCGGCAGCGGCTCAAAGAATTCGGGACCGATGTGTATCTTTCCCTTCAAAGCGCCAGGCTTCCGATCGCCCTTGGGGCTTTGGATTGCAACCAGGCGAACTACGGGTTCAGACCCACGCGCAATGACGATCTCCTCACCGCGGCAAGCCTGCTCAATCAGCTTTGAGAGCTGAGTCTTGGCCTTGTGGATGGTGATCGTTTTCACGGTTAGCTAACTAATATTAACTAACAGGAGCAGACCGGGCAAGTGAAGAATTCGGCAACAAAGGGGGCTGCTGGACCTGTCTGGCTATCCAGAAGGGATAACCATTTCTAGGCGTTGGTCTTCAGCATCTGCTCGGCGTGCTTGCGCGAGGTCTCGGTCAGCGTGGCGCCGCTCAGCATGCGAGCGACTTCCTCCGTGCGCTCGTCGCCGGTTATGAGGTGGACGCCGGTCCGGGTGCGTCCGCCGACAGCCTTCTTCTCGATCAGGTAGTGATGGTCGGCGAAGGTAGCGATCTGGGGCAGGTGGGTGACGCACAGGACCTGGTTCGACCGCGACAGGCTCTTCAGTTTCTTGCCTACGGCCTCGGCTGCGCGGCCCCCGATTCCGGTGTCAATTTCGTCGAAGACCAGCGTGCGCTGGGCCCCCGAACTCCGCTTCTTGCCCGAGGCAGATTCAACGCTCGCCTTGAGAGCCAGCATGACGCGCGACAGTTCACCGCCGGAAGCGACGTGTTCCATCTGGCGCAAGGGCTCACCGGGATTGGTGGCGATCATGTACGCCACTTGATCAAAACCTGACGCCGTCCAGTTCCCTTCTTCGTCGGTGCCGCTGACGTCAATTCGGAAACTGGACTTCATAGCCAGGTCGTTGATCTCAGCCTCGACCAGCTTTTCCAGTTTGCGCGCAGCTTCGTAGCGCTTCTTCGAAATGGTGCGAGCGGCAACGAGATACTTCTCGGCCGCCAGCGCTAGCTCAGCACGAAGCTGGCGAAGGACTTCGTCCTTGTTTTCCATCTCCGAAAGTTTGCGGCTGACTTCGGCGCCGTGTTTAATTACGTCTTCGAGCGTTGGACCATACTTGCGTTTGAGCCGGTCCATGGCGGCGAGGCGATCTTCCACTTCGGACAGGTGCTCAGGAGAGGCCTCGATGCCGCCGGCATAGTCGCGCAGGCTGGCGCCGACGTCTTCCACGCTGATGCGGGCGGTTTCGAGCGTGGCCATG
>DATGYF010000024.1:0-3016 GCA_035298145.1 Terriglobales bacterium
TTGTACCTGGCCGTCTCCGACATTGAGGCCACCCGGAACGATCTGCTCCGTCGCGGCGTTGAAGTCAGCGAGGTATTCCACGGTAGCAATGAGCATACTGGGCAGGACGAACCGTACTTATTTGGACGCCTCCGGCTCAGCGGTCCGGACCCTGCTCATACCAGTTACTCCTCGTTTGCCTCGTTCCATGATCCGGACGGCAACGGCTGGCTGTTACAGGAGCTCACAACCCGACTGCCTGGGCGAGGGGTCAGCACTTTTGACGTTGCGAGCCTGACGGAGCTATTGCGAGAGACCGAGAAACATCATGGCGAGTACGAACCCACCGCTCCCAAGCACCACTGGTCGGGTTGGTATGCCGCCTACATCGTCGCGCGCCAGGATGGGAAGACGCCCGAAGAGGCAGCCAAAGAGGGCAAACGCCAAATAGAGGGCGAACTAGCCGCATGAAGCACTTCGACGCCATCATCATCGGGACGGGCCAGGCGGGTCCGCCCCTGGCGGCGAGGTTCGCGAGCGCGGGCAAGACAGTTGCCATCATCGAGCGTCACAAGTTTGGTGGCACCTGCGTGAATACGGGCTGCATTCCGACAAAGACGATGGTTGCCAGCGCGTACGCGGTCCATGTCGCCCGCCGCGGTGCGGAATACGGCTTTGCTGCGAACGGCGATGTACGCGTGGACATGAAACGTGTCAAAGCACGCAAGGATGAAGTCTCGGGACGCTCCAACCGAGGTGTGGAGGATTGGTTGCGAGGACTGAAAAACTGCACGGTCCTTCAAGGGCACGCCCGCTTTCAGTCGCCCAACACTGTTGCCCTCAACGATGAAGTTCTTGAGGCTAACAAAGTCTTCATCAACGTCGGCGGGCGCGCCTCGGTTCCGGAGATGCCTGGGATCGATGATGTTTCATTTCTCACGAACTCTTCGATGATGGATGTGGATTTTTTGCCGAAGCATCTTGTCATCGTCGGCGGAAGTTATGTTGGTTTGGAATTTGGGCAGATGTATTGCCGTTTCGGCAGCGAAGTCACGATTGTAGAGATGGGACCGCGCCTGATTAGCCGTGAAGACGAAGATGTTTCCCAGGCCGTGCGCGAAATCCTGGAGGCTGAGGGGATACAGATCCGACTGAATGCGAAATGTATCTCGTTGGCAAAGCGCGATGGTGGTGTCGCTGTCCACGTGGATTGTGAAGACGGTCCGCTGGATGTATTAGGTACTCACGTTCTTCTGGCAGTAGGGCGTATCCCCAACACGAGCGACCTGGGTCTCGACCAGGCCGGCGTTGCGACCGATGACCGCGGCTACATCATTGTTGACGATCAACTGCAAACAAATGTGCCGGGCATCTGGGCGTTGGGTGACTGCAACGGACGCGGCGCCTTTACTCATACTTCGTACAACGATTACGAGATTGTCGCCGACAATCTCTTCAACGCCGACCATCGTCGCGTGTCCGACCGAAT
Source organism: Terriglobales bacterium (assembly GCA_035298145.1). Classification (GTDB taxonomy): domain Bacteria; phylum Acidobacteriota; class Terriglobia; order Terriglobales; family Acidobacteriaceae; genus JAIQFF01. The sequence continues at coordinate 1,469 of DATGYF010000024.1, forward strand.
CCAGGCATACGCTTTGTACATCGATCCGCCTCTGGGCCGCTGCGGCATGACAGACGGCGAACTAAGGAAGTCGGGACGCCGTGCACTCAGCGCGAAATACCCGATGAGCCGGGTAAGCCGGGCCTACGAAAAAGGTGAGACACAAGGTTTCATGAAAATCTGTGTTGATGCGGAAACAAAACAGATTCTGGGCGCTGCGATTCTTGGGACCGGCGGCGATGAAGTAGTCCACGCTTTGCTGGACATCATGTATGCCAAAGCGCCGTATACCGTAATCCAGCGTGCGATGCATATTCATCCAACCGTGGCGGAATATCTCCCCACCATCTTGTCCGAGCTGGAGCCTTTTGCGTGAGAGGCAGAGCGCATAGGAGGGAAACGCGGCATATCCCATTCTGGTTACTGGACCGTGATGAGCATCCACCGCATGAGGCCAATTAACGCCGCGAGCTAGGGTTGCCTACATTAATGGTTGGCGTAATATCGTCCATTACACTCACCACCCCGCAGGTAGCTGCCCGTGGGAGGCTTCAGGGCCGTAGTTGGTGTAACCCTGATTTCAACAGTTCAGACGTCTACCACGCTCTGGGGTAACTTTCGGATTCGGAATTAGCGTCCTACCCTTAGATCATGGATCGCGTCAATAGAGGCATCTTGGCCTTGGTGAGACTCTTCCCGTTGCTGCTCTTGCTGGCCGCTCCTCTGGCCGAGGCGCGCCTGAACCTGCTCCAGAGCAAGCAGGTCGTGACACTACCTGGAAATCTAGTTGGCAGTATTCGAGCCAGCCTCGAACCATCTCCGATCGGGCCAGTGGTATTCGCCGCGCCGATCCAGGCTGATCTTTTGCGCGCTCTGCCGCAAGATTTCCGTGCTGCGTGCCCCTCATTGATTGAAAGCTGGGGTGACATCGCCAGGGGAACGGACGAGTGGCGGGTGCGCGTGCTGGTTCGCCAAGCCGATCAACTGTGGCTGTCCTTTCGATGTGGGTCGCGCGCGCCCGAGTATGAGAAGGACTATGACGAGCGCCCAGCCCTCCTACGCCTTGCAACCGGCAAGCTGGAGTTTCTGCCACTCGGGTCGGACGCCGAGAACGACTCCACGCTCTATCACGTCGAGTTCTCCGAGCTCCTGTCACTCGAAGGTGCGCAGGGGGTGGCGCTCAGAGTCACTGAGCCCGCCGGAAATCCCTGTTGCGATGGGCCTGAATCGCGCTCCGGTGAAACGTGGCGGGTCTTCGCGGATTCACCGCACGGCGTTCTGTACCTGCTTTCGGTCACCACCGCGCGGGACGACTCGAGCCACAGCGACGACCCCGAAGTCGATTCCGAGACAACCTACCGCGCCCAAATCACCCTGGACCGCGACGCGCAGAACCGGGGTAGGGAAGTTGTGGCCAGCTTCCACGAAGAGGTCAAGGACATCACTTACGAAGGCGAGAAGGCTAACCCTCACACCGTGAGCCAGCGCTCCGGCACGCTGCGCTACCGCTGGATTCCCGCTTCTCTGCACTTTGAAGAAATCAAGTAGCGAAGGGGGACGGGCCGAGGT
>DATGYF010000025.1:0-3787 GCA_035298145.1 Terriglobales bacterium
GCAGCCGTGATCGACCCAGATGCCGCGACGATCAAAGCCCCAACTGCGGCCCTGCCGGCATGACGAATCGCTATTCTGCTTGACCAGTTGCACGCCGCCTCGCGTGTCAGCCGGGCAATAGTGCCGGTGCATATCATCCGACGAGCACGAGATTACCTGCCCCGAGCCGTATCCGTGGTTGTCGCCGTGATATCCGTCCTGGGCGCGGTCACGGTCCCGGTCGTAGTCCCGATCGTGGTCTCCATCTCGATTCCTGCCTCCTCGGCCATCCATCGCGAAATCAGCCCGGCAGCCGTGGTCCACCCAGATGCCGCGGTTGTCCGATCCCCAGCTGTAGCCCTCCGTGCAAGCCGACTCGCTACGTTGTCTCACCAGTTGCGCTCGCCCTGGTCCGTTGGCTGAACAATAATGACGCTTGCCGTCGTCGGACGAACACGAAATAGTTTGCGCAGCGCTGCGCGGAATGAAAATCACCAGCGCCGCTACGATCAATCCGAGATAAATCCAATTCTTTGTGCTCAACATTTTCTGCCTCCTCAAACCACAATTAGCGATGAGATCAGGTCCGGTCAGACCGCGCTGCGGCGGCCGCTAAACAGATTAATGACCAAAACCACCAGTCCAACCACCAGCAGCAGGTGGATCAGACCTCCACCCACATGCAGACTGAAGCCCAGAAGCCACAAAATCAGAAGCACCACACAAATAGTCCAAAGCATAGTCACGTCCTCTGCTCATCCTCGAGCACCACTCGAAAAGTTGGTTCCGTGAGGAACCAGCTAACAGTATTCGGCACTCCCCATCGTTTTACTGATCAGGATTGCTCACATGGCGGTTGTTTCCCCAGCGGCAGGGGTTCTCCGTGCGATGTCTTCCTCGAGGGGGGCCGCCGGACAGACGGCTATCGTTCATGCCACCGATCTGAGCAAGGCGATTGGCAGGGAAATCCGCGCGGGTAGCTCCATTTACAGCTGTTTGTGCTCTTGATGGACTGGCGGCAAAGGCCCCGGCCGGCCTCCCGGACACCTTGCACCCCGTGATTTTTCTGTGCCAGGGGACCTTTACTCGTAGTAACATGCGCCGCATAAGGGCTGCTCTGGCAGCCGGGACGCCAAGCCGCGTCTGCTTTCCACCTTGTCCGTGGAGGAATTCATGGAGAATCGAGCCCTAGGGAGTTCGACCACCGCCAGTTCACCATCTACCGCGACGCACCACGAGGGGCGCAATTTCTGGGTGCTGACCGCATACGCGGTTTCCGGGCTGGCCCTGTTCGGTGTGCTGATTTATTACGTCTCGGCCTACATCACGCAATAGCCATGAATCGTACGGGCCGGCTGGTTGGCCACCAGTCGTGTGTCTGCGCGGTTTTCATCCTTCGACCTCGGCTCGGGTTGTGGACGAGCTGCGTTGCGGGCGTTTTTGTGCAGCCGTGTCGCGGAGCAGGGTTGTGGAAGAGCGGCCCTTCAGGGCCGCGTTCGCGCCCGCCACACCCATCGGCCTTCAGGCCCGGTGGCGCCACTGGGGCTGAAGCCCGGCCTCTGCTCTTCGAGACGCGGCGCTTGAAGCGTCGCTCTTCCACGACCCGTCCAGGGTTCCGTGCCGAGACGCACCCTGGAATCCGACGGTCGGCATCCCGGTCCGGATCCGTGGCTACGGCGGACGGCCGCGCCATCTCGGGATCGCTTTCTGCGCTTTCTTCCCGCGGAATTCCGTTCCCTCGAGCCACATTCCGGAATTCCGGTTTTGCCGCGCGCTCTGAATTTCCTCGCCCGAGACCGTGCTACAATCCCCGATTGCCCGGTTAGCGACGCCGGGCCAATCCCCACATAAACGAGACGCACTCACTCCCGTGGCCCATGATCCCTCGAAGACCGCCGTCACCTACGCCGACGCCGGGGTGGACATTGACCGCGCCAACCGCACCAAAAAGCGGATCAAGTATCTCGCCCACAAGACCTTTACCCGCAGTGTCCTGAGCGAAATCGGCGGCTTCGGCGGCCTGTTCGCGGTGGACAAGGCGAAGTGGGTGGACCCGATCCTGGTGTCGAGCGTGGATGGGGTGGGCACGAAGCTGAAGATCGCCTTCGAGATGGACGTGCATCACACCATCGGCGCCGACCTGGTCAATCATTGCGTCAACGACATTGCGGTGCAGGGCGCCACGCCCCTCTTTTTCATGGACTATCTGGCCACGGGCAGGATCGAACCCGAAGTCACGGAGAAAGTCATTGAAGGCCTGGCCGACGCCTGCAAGCACAACGGCTGTGCCCTGATCGGCGGCGAAACCGCCGAGATGCCGGGCTTTTATCCGGATGGCGAGTACGACCTGGCCGGATTCATCGTAGGCGCGGTCGAGCGCGAGCGAATTATTACCGGCAAGACGGTCGAAGTCGGCGACGTGATTTTAGGACTGGCTTCAAACGGCCTGCACACCAACGGCTACGCGCTGGCCCGCAAGCTGCTTTTCGAAGTCGGCAAATACACCCTGGATTCATACGTGAATGAACTCAAGGGAAAAGTCGGCAACGAACTTCTGCGCACCCACAGGAGCTACTGGCCGGCCATCAAGCGCCTGGTGGACGGCGAGTGCGTCTCCGCCATGGCCCACATCACGGGCGGCGGCATCACCGAAAATCTGCCGCGCGTCCTGCCGCGGGGCGTGGCCGCCGTCATCGAGATGGGCTCCTGGCAAGTGCCGCCGATTTTCGAGCACCTGCAGCAACTGGGCAACGTCCCGCAGGACGAGATGCTCCGCACCTTCAACATGGGACTGGGAATGCTGCTGGTGGTCCCCTCGAAAAAGTTCAAGAAAGCCCAGACCGTGCTGGAGCGCGCGGGAGAAAAGGCCTTCACCGTCGGCCGGATTGTGAAGGGCGACCGCAAGGTGATGTACACCTAGCGCGGCTCAACGTCTATCTATCTTTCTTTTCTTTATCCCTGGTGAAAAGTGGCTGCCCCATCCTTGCGCGTTTTTTTGCGCAAGGGTGGGTCGCGATGCTGCTGATAGCTGGCTGCGATGTCCGGGATCAGCACTGTTGTGGGGGACACTTCGTTTGGGTCCGCTGGAAGCGAAGCCCATTGTCGATTTCGCAAGTTCAACCCGCCAGGCGGGTGCCCATCCTTTGCGCTTTTTGCGAAGGGTGGGAGGCAGCTGATTGCGCAATCGCCTTGCCGTCTCCACAAAACTTTACGTACAAGTGGAATGCAGCACACAACATGGGGCCTTATTGTGTGTTGGATTTATCACGGCATCTCGCACCGCGAGATTGCCGGAGACGTCTCATGCTCAATGCTTCGGTCCTACCCTCTTTCCCCAGGCCGCGCGGAGCACGCGCTAGGCGGCTTGCCTGGGGATGGTCTCGCTGCTGGTGCTGGGCGGGTGCACCCGTCTGCAGGTCAAGCTGGGGCGGAAAATGCACCTGGACAAATCCCCATCACGTCGATGCGGCCAGCTCGCCTAAAGGCCCGGGCATCGCACTATTGGCGCAACGGTTTCGGCGGCGCCAGCGCGATCAGCGCGATGCCTACGATGACCAACGCCGGAACATCGCCCAGCAGATGCCCGTGCTCGCCTGCATTCGACAACGCCTGCACCGTCATGATTCCGGCATGGACCAGGCTCGACCACGCCGTAAAAGCGATGAGACTGCGATGCTCCGCGGGGCGGCGCGAAGCAATCAGCAAAAAGACGCCCAGCGTAGCGTAAACTCCGAGAATCATCTGCTCATATTCCGGCTGGTTCGGCTGCCAGCGCCAGCCACTCGGCCACAAGAACATCATGAGCGGG
>DATGYF010000026.1:0-2420 GCA_035298145.1 Terriglobales bacterium
AGAACCGCGACGGCTGGAACAGCGTGGATGTGATTCTGCAGGGAGATCAAACCACGCACCTGGTAAACGGCCGGATCGTAAACCGCGCTCATGACATCCAGCAACCCGACCCGGCCAATCCTTCCCGGATGGTCCCGCTGAGGAGTGGAAGGATTTTGCTGGAAGCTGAGGGTTCCGAAATATGGTTTCGTGATGTCAGAGTCAAACCGCTAGGGCCGGCGGAGAAGCCCTGAACACGAAGCCCTGAATACAAGGAGCGCAAACGCGCATGGCAAACGGCAGAGTCAAGGTTGGAATCATCGGATCGCAATTTCAGGCGGACATTCACGCCGCATCGCTGCAAATCATGCCGGAAGAGGCCGAGGTCGTTGCCGTAGCTTCCCCCACTCCCGGCAACGCAGCCGCATTCGCCAGAAAGTTCAACATTCCCCGCGAATTCACTGACTACCGCGAGATGCTCAAAGAAAAAGACATTGAGATGGTGACCATCGCCGCGCCGAACAGCCTGCACGCGCAGATGACCAAAGACTGCGCCGCGGCCGGCAAACACATCGTCTGTGAAAAGCCCCTGGCCATGACCATCGCCGAGGGCGAGGAGATGATCGCCGTCGCCAAACGCCATGGTGTGCTCCTCATGTACGGAGAGGAGCTTGTCTTCACTCCGAAATACCTGAAGGCGAAAGAAATGGCCGATGCCGGCGCCTTCGGCAAAATCTATCTCATCAAGCAAGGCGAAAAGCATTTCGGCCCGCACAGCGAGTGGTTCTGGGACGTGAACCGCTCCGGCGGCGGCGCCTTCATGGACCTCGGCTGCCACGGCATCGCCTTCTGCTATTGGTTCATGGGACGCTCTCCCATCAAGTCGATCTACTGCCAGATGGGCACCTACGTTCACGCCGCCAAGACTCAGGCGGAAGACGATTCGCTATGCATCATGGAATTCGCCAACGGAGCGGTGGCATTGATCGAAAACAGTTGGGCGCGTCGCGGCGGCATGGACGATCGCATCGAGGTCTTCGGCGCCGAGGGCGTAACCTACGCCAACCTCCACATGGGCAACGCTCTGCCCACCTACAGCGAAAACGGCTATGGCTATGCTGTGGAGAAAGCTCCCACCACCAAAGGCTGGACTTATCCCGTCTTCGAGGAGCTTTGGAACTACGGCACGCCGCAGGAGTTAACCCATTTTGCCCGCTGCGTTCGCGGCAAAGAAACACCGCGGATCACGGGCGAAGATGGATTGGTCGTGATGCACGCTCTCTACGCGGGCTACGCCTCCGCTGGCGAAGGAAGAAAGATCGCGCTTCCCTTCCAGGCTCCCGCCGTAAAAAAGCCCATCGATTTATGGCTCAATGGTCCGGCCCGGCGGGCCCAATAATCATGCGCTTCCCAAATCCACAGACTGGTGCCCACTGAACATGCCCATCGCAGACAGAATTCGCCTCAGCCTCATGATGTTCCTCAACTACGTGATCTGGGGATCCTGGTACGTCACCTTGGGCGCGTACCTCACCATCACCCTGAAATTTACGGGAACTGAGGCCGGTGCGGTGTTTGGAACGACCGCCTTGGCCTGCATGATCTCTCCTTTTTTTGTCGGCCTGATCGCGGATCGTTTCTTTGCCTCGGAACGGGTCCTTGCCGCCTTGCATCTGCTGGGCGCAGTGCTTCTCTTCTTCGTCACCAAGGCAACCAGCTTCTTCGCGGTGTACACCTTGATGTTCGCCTACTGTCTCTGCTACTTTCCTACCATCGCGCTCACCAATTCGCTCACCCTGCAACATCTCAAAGACACGGGCCGCGATTTTCCCCTGATTCGCGTTTTCGGAACTCTGGGATGGATCGCGATTGGCGTGACCATCGGACGCCTCGGAGTCGAAACCTCCACCGTACCCTTTCTGCTGGCCGCGGGAGCGTCCGTGGTCATGAGCATTTTCAGCCTGACTCTTCCGCACACGCCGCCGCCCAGCAAAGGCCAGTCGGTCACGCTTCGTCGCATTCTCGGGCTGGACGCTTTGGTCATGCTCAAGCGTCTATCATTCGCGGTGTTCGCCGTGGCCTCGATCCTGGCCTGCATCCCGCTGACGTTCTACTTCTCGTTTACCAACGCCTATCTGAATTCGCTTCATGTTCCCAACGCCGCCGGCAAGATGGCTCTGGGACAGGCTTCCGAAGTTGTAATGATGATCCTGATGCCCTTCATCCTCCGGCGCGTCACCGTCAAAAGCATCCTGCTCATGGGCCTGCTCGCCTGGTCAGTGCGTTATATCTTGCTCGCCTACGGCAATCCCGGTAGCGCCGTCTGGATGTTTTACGTGGCGATCCTTCTCCATGGCATCTGCTATGACTTCTTCTTCATGACGGGACAGCTTTACACCGACCAGGAAGCTCCCGCAAACCTCAGAAGCGCAGCCCAAGGA
>DATGYF010000027.1:0-3367 GCA_035298145.1 Terriglobales bacterium
GACTTCAGGTCTTGCATACCCAAACACCTCAGCGCGCCTCATGCCCCCTGGGCCCCGACCCCAAGCGGATTAGGACAGTCATCAGAATCCCCAGCCCCAACAACGTTGCAATCCCCGCCAGCTTCAGAACTCGCGAAATAATCGCCCCGTATTTGCCGGTCGTGGGATCGTAGTGATAGCAGTACAGCAACACCTGGTCGGCCAGCGTGCCGATCTTGTTCTCGGACGCCTGGATCAATCCCAGGCGCAAATCCTTGGGCGCGTAGTCCACGCCGTAGTAGTACTGCGCAATCTTGCCCTCCGGCGTAAGAATCATGATGGCGGTGGCGTGCGCGAACTGGCCGGTCTTGGGATCGTACTGGTACTGAAAGCCGGCGGCCTTGGTCAGCGCGTCAATCGATTCCTGCGGGCCGGTCAGAAAGTGCCAGCCTTCGGCGGCTCCGGCGCGGCCGTAACGCTTCAGGAATTCGGCCTTCTTCTTGGTGGCCATGTCCGGGGTCTCGCGAGGATCGAAGCTTACGGTCAGGACATCGAATTCCTTTCCCGCGTCGAATTTCAACACCCGCAATGCACCTTCCAGGCCGCTGAGCACCTCGCCGCAAAGCATAGGGCAGTTGTAATAGACAAGATTGAGGATCATCGGCTTTTTGCCGAAGTAATCTCCCAGGCGGACGGGCTTGCCGGTTTCATCGCGGAAGCTGAGGTCCGCGGGAATCTGTTCATCCAGATGCTGCTCGATACCGACATTCTGCAGGCCGGGGGGACGCACATTGGCCGGTGGCGAAATGATGCCCTTGGTCATGCCCTGGCCGAAGCAGGGCAGCGCCATCAGCCCCGCCACGAGAGTGGCGAGCAGAGTCCGCTTCGATATGGTTGCTATCTTCAGCATTGCTTAGTCGCTACAGCAAACCCCAGCGGCTAAAGCCGCTCGAATCCCGAACTTTGTTCGGCACGAATAAAGTCGTGCCCTTCCCAAACCCGGCTTCGCTCGATTCGCGCCCTTCACGGCCTTCCTATTGCCTTTTCTTCGCGGGCTGGCGACTGGTGTCTGACCGCCGCGCCGCTTCTTTTACCGTGTTTATTTCCGATGGCGGAACCGTGCCGGCCTGCGGCCGGGTGGGAAGCCCGCGCTGCGCCAGCAAGTCCATGGCGCGGTCAATGGGAATCCGCACCACCCCGGCGGACTGATCGACCCAACCGTAACTGTGCAGCATCTGTTCTTCATGCAGGCGAAACTCATTGATCTCGCTGGGCTCGTTGGTTTCCAGGCGCGGCTGGGGAAATTTCGCGATGTCGCCCCGCGCAACTGACCGCGTGTCCGTATGGGTCTGCTGCACCAGCGGATTCAGCGCGGGTTGATGGCGATTCTCCCGCGCGTCGAGGTAGCTGTACATTCCCTTCAGGGCGAGAGCCACCAGCAGACATCCGACCGTCAAACCTACCAGAAAGAGGATGACCGGTTTTGCCCCGAGGTCTTGGCGCTCAAACTCCGCTTCCTCGTTGTGCCCGTCGATGTGAATGTCGTCAGTCATCACTTAGTTGCTCGACTCATCTACTCGTGTGCCGCTTCCAGGACTTCGACCGCAAAAACGTCGTAGGCCGGCACCAGCGGCATGGCGCTGAGATTGCGGAAGAAATACGCTAGCCACAACCCTCCCATTGCGATCGGGACCACGATGTCCAGCCAGGTAAGGTTGAAGGTCACGGAAAAGTTGGGCTCGACGATCCAGAACAAGTCCACGTATCGCATCAGCAAGAGCCACGCCGCCAGCCAGACCAGCCGCGTGATATCACGTTTGAACGGACGCGAAATCAGGAACACGAACGGCACCGCGAAGTGGAACAGTACCAGGACCAGGCCCACGTATCCCCAGCCGCCATCCAAGCGCCGTATGTACCAGGTGATTTCTTCGGGCAAGTTTCCCGCCCAGATGATGAGCCACTGCGAGAACGCGAAATAGGCCCACACCATGATGAAGGCGAGCATGAATTTTCCATGATCGTGCACCTGCTCGGGCTTGAGCAATTCCGACATGGGTTTGTAGCGGAAGAGGATCCGCTCAACCACCACGGCAAAACACAGCGCCGACAGCACCTGCCCGATCAGGAATGACAGGCCAAAGATGGTGGAAATCCAGCTGGGGTCAATGGACATGATCCAATCGATCGCGGCGAAGGTGATGGTAAAGCCGTAGAGGATCAGGCCCGGCCCGCTCAGGGCCTTGAAGCGCGCGCTGTTATCGCGCATGGGCGGATGGTCCTGCTCCGCCGACCATTTAGTCAGGAAGAAAGACAGTGCCCACCAGATGGCGAAATAGATCGCTGCCCGGATGATGAATCCATTCACCGAGAGATAGCTTCGCGTGAGTTCCTGCAGGTGTTCGCGCAGATGTTTGTCCGCAATGCCCTCCAGCGGACGGGCCCAGATATAGAGCCGGCGTATTCCAAACAGCAGAGGGATGAACAACGCCACCATCAGTGGCACGCAGCGCATGGCCGCTCCCAGGATTCTGCGAATGACCATTCCCCATGCGCCCTTGGTCAAATGGCGAAGCATGAGAATCGCCATCGATCCCAGAGTGACTCCCAGCCATGCCATGAAAGCCATTAGGTAGGCGCGGAAAAACTGGTCGGGCTGCAGCCATGCGCCCACGGCCGCGATCACTCCGAAAACTAATCCGACCAGCAACGACCGCTGTTGGATGGTGTTCACCACCGGCGGCGTCATCAGGTCGAGCTTGCTCATGGGAACCGCGCTCATTTCGGCTCCTCATGCGCAGGTTTGGTTTCGACCACGGGCAGCGTGGCGCCAGACCCGAGTTCCTCAAACCGCGGCGGCTCGGAGGGAACTTTCTGTCCCGCGGGAACGTCGGCGGCCGAGGCGTCCTGGCTTAACTGCAGGGCGCGGATGTAGGCCACGATGGCCCATCGGTCCCGGGGCGCGATTTGCGAGGCGTAGTCGGGCATGGCTCCAAAGCCGTTGGTGATTATGTCGAAGAAGTATCCCAGGGGCGCCTTGCGCAAACGCTCGATGTGATAAGAGGGCGGCTTGCGCGGAAAACCACGCGAGGGAACCACGCCGTTGCCATCGCCCATCCGGGAGTGGCAGGGCGCGCAGTAGATGTCGTAACGCTGCTGTCCGCGGGCCAGGACTTCCGCGGTGACCGGAAAGGGCATGTAGTCTCCGGGGTTGCTGCCTATTTTTCCGGTATAGAGATAGGTGTCTTCACGCAACTCGCCGCGGGCGACCGTGCCTTCCACCGGCGGCCGCGCCGAGCGCAGATCGGTATAGAAATCGCTGCGGGCAAAAGGCTTGAAGCGCGGCTGGTCGTGCATGTCCTGCCGGCATCCGGCCAGCAGCAGCAGG
>DATGYF010000028.1:0-3490 GCA_035298145.1 Terriglobales bacterium
TCTTGGCCACGGGGTTTACGGATTCGAGGCAGCTTCTCAGTTCTACTTCAGCAAGCCGGCGAAGAAACTGACCCTCGACGAGGCCGCGTTGCTCGCCGGCCTGCCCAAATCGCCGACCTACTATTCGCCTATCACGCATCCCGACCATGCTCTCAAGCGCCGCAACCTGGTCATCAATTCCATGCTGGAGGACGGCGAGATCACGGCGCAGCAGGCTACGGTCGCCCGCGATCAGCCTGTGCAGCTGAATCTGGCTCACGATCCGGATTCGCTGGCGCCTTATTTTGTCGAGGAAATCCGCCGCTACCTGGAGGGCAAGTACGGCAGCGACCAGGTCCACGAAGGCGGCCTGCGAGTTTACACTTCGCTCGACATGGACCTGCAGCGCTTCGCCAATCGCGCCCTGTTCGATGGCCTGGCGGCGTACGAGCGCCGCCATGGCTGGAGAGGCCGTCTGCAGAATGTGTTGACGGGAGATGTGACGCTGGCCAACTACCAGCATCCGGACTGGGAGAGCGATCCCGAGGTAAACAGCTACCTCCACGCTCTGGTCACAGCCGTGACGCCGGCTTCCGCGAGCGTGCGATTTGGCCGCTACTCTGCGACCTTCACCGCTGCCGATGCCGCCTGGACCCGCAAGCGGCTCTCCGCCATTGTGAAGCCCGGCGACATTGCCTACGTGAAGGTGCTGGCGTTGAATGCCGACGGAAAGGCGCGAGTGGGCCTGGAGGAAGACTCGGGCGTGCAGGGCGCCCTGGTGGCCATCGACAACGCCAGCGGTGAGATCAAGGCCATGGTCGGCGGACGCGATTTCAATCTCTCCAAGTTCAACCGCGCGACCCAGGCACTGCGCCAGGTCGGATCTTCGTTCAAACCCTACGTGTACACCGCCGCCATCGACCGCGGCGCCACTCCGGATGACACCATCCTCGACGCACCCATTTCGTTTCCCATGACTACAGGCCCGGCGTACGAGCCCCACAATTACGACGAAAAGTTTGAAGGCACCATTACGCTACGCCGGGCCCTGGCCCAGTCGCGCAACATCCCCGCGCTGAAACTGGCTGACAATCTCGGGATCAAGATCGTCATCGACTACGCCCATCGCTTCGGCATCACCTCTAACATCCCGCCCTACTTGCCGGTGGCATTGGGCGCGGTCGAAGTGACGCCGATAGAGCAGACTTCCGCCTTCAGCGTCTTTCCCAATGACGGTGTGCACATCACGCCGCGCTACATCACCAAGGTGACCGACTACGAAGGCCGTACTCTGGAAGAGAACTTCCCTGACGTGAGGGATGCGGTGAGCGCCCGCACCGCGCGCACTATGACGGCGATGCTGCGCGAGGTGGTGCTGCATGGCACCGGCATCGCCGCGTCAACGCTGAAATATTCTCTAGCGGGAAAAACCGGCACGACAAACAATTTTACCGACGCCTGGTTCGTCGGCTTCTCCCCTTCGATCACCTGTGGTGTCTGGGTCGGCTACGATGAGAAGAAATTCCTGGGCGCGAGAGAGACGGGCGCCCGCGCCGCCTTACCTATCTGGATGGATTTCATGAAGGCAGCACTGGCAGGAAAAGACCCGGGAGAATTCCAGCCGCCCCCAGACACAACGCCGAGCGCGTCGGCACAAAAAGTGGATACGCCAGATACCGCACCGGCAGGAGATGAAGCTCACTAGACCGCTGCCCGCATGGGGACGGAGCCCGTGTGGGGACGGGTCTCCGACCCGTCCAGGCCGAGCGCAGCTCGGCTAGGTTTCGTAGGACTCAACCTTCGCGGTTGATTGAGCGTCCAGCCGGCTGCAAGCAGCGAGCCGTTTGCGGGGAGGTAGGGATCCTTCGACTGCGAAACTGCTTCGCTTCGCGAAGCAGTTTCTTCGCTCAGGATGACAAAAACTCAAGTAATACAGCAGGTCACGTGGGGACAGCCGCCCCCGGCTGTCCGGCCGAGCGCAGCTCGGCGATATTACTTTCTCAGCGCCGCAAAGCTTTCATCCAGAATCCGCGCCGCCTCATCCACATCAGCTTTGCCAATATTCAAGGGCGGCGACATCCTGATCACATTGCCGAAAAACCCGCCCTTGCCCACCAGCAACCCACGCTTCCGAGCTTCTTCCATCAACGCATTCGTGCCCGCCGATGCCGGCTTCTTGCTCTCACGATCTTCAACCAACTCCAGCGCTTGCATCAGGCCCATGCCGCGAACATCGCCAATGAGATCGTGCTTCGCCTGTAATTCCTCCAGCTTCTTGCGGAAGTAATCTCCTACCACCGCTGCATTCGTCCGCAGGTCGTCCTCCTCGATAATGTCAATGACCGCGCGCGCGGTGACGCTGGTCACAGGATTGCCGCCGAAGGTCGAAATCGTCATCCCCTGAAATGAATCCGCAATTTCGGGTCTGGCCACGGTCAGCCCGATCGGCGTGCCGTTGCCCAACCCCTTGGCGGCGGTAATCATGTCGGGCTCAACTTCCCAATGTTCAATGCCGAACCACTTGTGGCCGGTGCGTCCCCAGGCAGTCTGCACCTCGTCAGAGATGAAATCACCGCCGTACTGTTTCACGATATTGAAAGCCAGCTTGAAATATTCCTTCGGCGGCGTGATGAAGCCGCCCACGCCCTGAATCGGCTCTGCCAGGAAGGCCGCGATGCGTCCCGAGGTCGAGAACTGAATCACGCTCTCGACATCTTTCACGCAGGCGACTTCACAGGAAGGATATTTCAGCCCCAGCGGGCAACGATAGCAATACGGATTCATGGCATGCACGATGCCGACTTCAATCGTGCCCTTGCGCCAGGTATTCATGCCGGTAAGCCCGCGGGTCAACGACGAGCGACCGCTGTAGCCGTGCCGCAAAGCCACCACTTCAAAATTACCGGTGTGCATGCGCGCCACCTGGATCGCGGTCTCGTTGGCTTCAGTTCCGCTGTTGGTGAAATAGGACTTCTTCAACGCTCCCGGCGTAATCTGCGCCAGCTTTTCCGCCAACTCAACCATCGGCACATTGGGGAAGCAGGTCGAAACGTGCTGCATGCGATCGATCTGCTCCTTGGTGCGTGAAGTTACTCGTGGATTGCAGTGGCCGACACTGATAGTCACAATGCCGCCGAAAAAGTCGAGATACTTTTTCCCCTCAACGTCCCACACATGCTGCATGGAAGCGTGGTCCATGGGCAGCGGGGCGGAGTAGTAGGTTGAGACCGAAGGAAAGATATATTCCTTCTGTTTACGATTGATCTCTTCGCGCGTCAGGTGCGACTTCTCAGCCGGAACAATAGTTGTGCTCATGCTGGACCTCAGGCAGAACGCCTCTTTGGGAATGTGGGCCTTACTAGAGACCCAACATCATAAACCACTGGCCCGTTTGGCCGGACGCGGCGGCGTTTCTGTCCCGTCTAACGGAGTAGCGCGGGCGCCGTTGCGAAATTGCTCCAGCGCTTCGAAAATCCGGGGACCATAGAGCGCGGCTTTATACTCGCCGAAT